>JAZQBW010000069.1:0-59537 GCA_045545895.1 Faecalimonas sp. | reverse complement strand
CAAGCTTCCGAAACTTGGTATGGTAAAAACCAGAACCAAGCTCATACCACAAGGCAGAATCCTAAATGCGACAATATCGCAGGAACCAAGTGGTAAATATTATGTTTCACTTTGTTGTACAGATGTGGAAATTCCAAAACTCGAAAAGACAGGAAAAGAGATTGGCATCGATTTGGGAATTAAATCCTTTGCTGTTACAAGCAGTGGAGAGACCATTCCAAATCCGAAATACCTGCAAACGTCTTTAAACAAACTTGCAAGGTTGCAACGGGAGTTGTCTCGAAAAACAAGAGGCAGATCCAATTGGAATAAGGCAAGAATCAAGCTAGCAAGACTGCAGGAGCATATCGCCAATCAGAGAACGGATTTTCTACAGAAGTTATCTACCAAACTGATTCGAGAGAATGATGTCATCTGTATCGAGGACTTGCAAGTAAAGAATATGATTCGTAACCACAAGTTAGCAAGAAACATTGCTGATGTCTCATGGTCAGAGTTTATCAGACAATTGCAATATAAGGCAGACTGGTATGGAAAGACAATCATAAAGGTAGTTAAATGGTATGAAAGCAGTCAGATATGTAGTTGCTGTGGAGAACAGTTTCCAATTACAAAGGATCTATCTATACGAGAATGGATATGTCCAAACTGTCACACCGTATTAGACAGAGATGGAAATGCGGCAATAAACATACTGAGAGAAGGCAAGAGATTACTGGCTCATGCAGCCTAATAACAACATATATAAGAACCGTAGGAACTGCGGGGATAGCCTGGGAATGCTTAGTGCGTTAGCACTATCGACCAGGAACCCCACGACTTAAATCGTGGGAGGTTCAAGGAAAGTGCGAAGTGGAGTTTCTAGATATGATAGAATAGTGTGCAAACTAAAGAAAGATGGCACGTTGATGTGCCATCTTTTTCCTTACACTATATTTATTTTTGTTTTTCAATAAGGTGCTCCTGTTAACAAACACTTGGATATTCGTTACACAACAAACGATATGGTGCTTCGTCTTCCTCAATCTCAGGGAATCTGCCCACCGGTGGATTGAAACGATTATCTGTATTGTCATCATTACATTGGCTCACTTCTCCAAGAAGTACCGGACCTGTACCTTCTTCTACTGCAAAATCGTGGTACAAAAATTGTTGTACATGAATGCTTTCTCCTGGTGTCAGGCGAATCTGAGTTCCTGCCGGAACTGTATAAGTTCTTCCATCTGTATGTACGGTTACGTCAGATTCGTAATCAATCTCTTCATTTTCTAAAGAATTGTAAACACGAATCAATACATTTCCACCTCCACGATTGATAATATCCTCTGTCTTATACCAGTGGAAATGATTTGGTGCATACTGTCCTTCTTTTAAGTAAAGAAGCTTTTCTGCATATACCTTTGGATACTTGTCTGCCATAGCGCGATTTCCATTACGAATGGTGATTAATGAAAATCCAAACTTATCAAAATCATTCATACCATAGTCTGTAATATCCCATCCCAACATGCAATCACGTACTTCATCGTATTCATGACCTTTTGTTTGCCATTCCTCTGGCGTAAAGTGACAGAATGGTGGCAAGTAGCAATGGTATTTTTCGCACATTGCTTCCAGTTCTTTTAATGCTTTGTTAATCTCTGAACGTTTCATCTTTCTTATTCTCCCTCTATTAGTTTTGGCAAATAATAATTCTCTTTCTACATTATATAAACTTTTATGGAGAATGGCAATCATTTCTTTATCTAATATTTTCCTAAACTTACAAAAGGTAATAATATGATGTGGTTATGGTCAACAAAAAAATCTGCGTCAAGAAAAAATACTTGACAGTGCATTGTAAATCGTATATGATAGCAAAGGTGATTCAAATGAATGGGTTATTAGAACAAGCGTTATTATATGATTTTTATGGTGAATTACTTACGGATCACCAAAAAGAAGTATACGAACAGTTCGTATTAGAAGATTTGTCTTTGAGTGAGATAGCAGAGGCTGCAGGAATTAGCAGACAGGGCGTGCATGATTTGGTGAAGCGTTGCAACAAGATTCTGGAAGGTTACGAAGCAAAGCTCCATCTGGTGGAAAAGTTCCTATCTGTGAAAGATAAAGTTCAGCAAATGAATGAGCTTTTGGAGTCAGAACAGCAAAGTCAACAGATACAGCATGTAAGACAAATCGCAGGAGAGATTTTAGAGGAGCTTTAGTATGGCATTTGATAGTTTGTCAGAAAAACTGCAGAACGTATTTAAGAACCTCCGAAGCAAAGGCCGTTTAACAGAAGATGATGTAAAAGCGGCATTAAAAGAAGTGAAGATGGCTCTTTTAGAAGCCGATGTAAACTTCAAGGTAGTAAAAGGATTTGTAAAAGACATTCAGGAGCGTGCTATTGGGCAAGATGTGATGAATGGACTGAATCCGGGGCAGATGGTAATCAAGATTGTAAATGAAGAACTTGTAAAGCTTATGGGTTCGGAGACCACAGAGATTAAGCTCCAGCCAGGTCAGGCAACAACCGTCATTATGATGGCAGGTCTTCAGGGTGCCGGTAAGACAACCACTACCGCAAAGATTGCAGGGAAGTTCAAATTAAAAGGGAAAAAACCATTGTTGGTTGCTTGTGACGTGTATCGTCCGGCAGCAATCAAACAATTGCAGATAAATGGTGAAAAACAAGGCGTGGAAGTATTTGCTATGGGCGAGAATCATAAGCCTGCAAATATTGCGAAAGCTGCTTTGGAACACGCTGCAAAGAATGGTCACAATCTTGTGATTCTGGATACTGCAGGACGTCTTCACATCGATGAGGATATGATGGCAGAATTGCAGGAGATAAAGGAAACTGTGGACGTGCATCAGACTATTTTAGTTGTAGATGCCATGACAGGTCAGGACGCGGTAAACGTGGCAAACAGTTTCAATGAGCAAATCGGTATCGACGGTGTTATCGTTACAAAATTAGATGGTGATACCAGAGGCGGTGCGGCGCTTTCTATTAAGGCGGTGACAGGCAGACCGATTCTTTATGTAGGTATGGGTGAAAAACTTTCCGATTTGGAACAGTTTTATCCAGATAGAATGGCTTCCCGTATTTTGGGAATGGGCGATGTACTCAGTTTGATTGAAAAAGCAAGCGAAGACATCGACGAAGAAAAAGCCAAAGCAATGTCACAGAAGTTAAAGAAAGCTCAATTTGATTTTGAAGATTACTTAGAAAGTATGCAACAGATGAAAAAGATGGGCGGCCTTGCAAATGTGATGAACATGATGCCTGGAATGGGCATGGGCAATGCAAAGATGAAAAATGTTGATTTTGACGAAGGTGAGAAACAGATGGGGAGAGTAGAAGCTATCATTTACTCCATGACAATTAAGGAACGTCAGAATCCGGACATTTTAAATCCATCAAGGAAACGCAGAATTGCAAAAGGTGCAGGCGTTGATATCAGTGAAGTGAATCGTCTTGTCAAACAGTTTGAACAGACCAAGAAAATGATGAAACAGCTTCCGGGCTTGATGGGTGGCAAAGGTGGTAAGAAAGGTAAGTTTCGGCTTCCTTTTTAACACATAGATACAAATAAAAAAGAAAAAGAAAGAATTATGAGGTGAATGAAATGGCAGTAAAAATCAGATTAAGAAGAATGGGTCAAAAGAAAGCTCCTTTCTATAGAATCGTAGTAGCAGATTCAAGATCTCCACGTGATGGAAGATTTATCGAAGAAATCGGAACATATGATCCAACAGTAGAACCAAGCGCAATCAAAGTTGACGAAGAAGCAGCTAAAAAATGGTTAGGAAATGGTGCTCAACCAACAGAACAAGTTGCTAAAATCTTCAAAGTAGCAGGTATCGAAAAATAATTTGTTTGGGAATGGAGGCGTGCGTAATGAAAGCTTTAGTTGAAGTAATTACAAAAGCATTAGTTGATCATCCTGAAGAAGTTGTTATTACGGAGAAAAATGAAGGAAAGGCAATCGTAATCGAAGTGAAGGTTGCTGATTCCGACATGGGAAAAGTAATTGGAAAACAAGGCAGAATTGCAAAAGCAATTCGTGCAGTTGTGAAAGCTGCAGCCGCTAAGGAAGACAAGAAAGTAATCGTAGACATCGCGTAAGCGCGGTGTCTCTTTTACCCTAAAAGGAGACTATATGGAGCAGTTATTGCAGGTGGGTGTGATTTCATCTACACATGGAGTGAGAGGAGAAGTGAAAGTTTTTCCGACCACAGATGATGTAAAACGATTCAAAAGATTAAAAGAAGTCATTCTGGATACAGGAAGAGAACATCGCACACTGGAAGTAGAAAGTGTAAAGTTTTTTAAGCAGTTTGCAATCTTGAAGTTCAAAGGAATCGACAACATTAATGACATAGAAAAATATAAGGGGAAAAGCCTTTTGGTAGATAGAGAGCATGCGGTGAGACTCAAGAAAGATGAGTATTTCATTGCAGATATGATTGGTCTTACCGTATTTACAGAAGACGGTGAGGAGTTTGGAACGATGAAAGACGTGTTGGAAACCGGTGCCAATGATGTTTATATCATTGATAGCCCGAAACATGGAGAAGTTCTTGTGCCTGCTATTAAGCAGTGTATATTAGAGGTAGATATTGAAGGCGGGAAAATGGTGATTCATCTCATGGAAGGATTGGTGTAAGCTTATGAATTTTCATATTTTAACATTGTTTCCGGAAATGGTTATGAATGGGCTAAATACAAGTATCATTGGTCGCGCCATTAACAATGGGCTTCTTACCATTGAGGCAGTCAATATCCGTGATTTTGCCGAGAACAAACACAATCGAGTGGACGACTATACTTACGGAGGCGGAGCAGGGATGCTGATGCAGGCAGGGCCGGTGTATGGTGCTTACAGTTCCGTTGCAGAAAAAACCGGGAAAAAACCGAGAGTGATATATTTGTCACCACAAGGGCATACCTTTTCTCAGGAAATGGCAGAAGATTTTGCAAAAGAGGAAGAACTTGTCTTCTTGTGCGGCCATTATGAAGGTATTGATGAACGGGTTTTAGAAGAGATCGTGACAGACTATGTTTCCATTGGAGATTATGTTCTGACGGGCGGGGAACTTCCTGCTATGGTTATGATTGATGCCATTTCACGTTTGCTTCCGGGAGTGCTTCACAATGATGCATCGGCGGAATTTGAAAGTTTTCAGGACAATCTGTTGGAGTATCCTCAGTATACCAGACCGGAGGAATGGCATGGGAAAAAGGTTCCGGAGGTACTCTTGTCCGGTCATCACGTGAATATTGAGAAGTGGAGAAGGGAACAATCGGTTATCCGCACAGCCATGAGGCGGCCGGATTTATTGGAAAAAGCAGAATTGACTCAAAAAGAAAAAGATTTGGCGAAAAAATACTTGCCATCAGAATAGATATGTGGTAAAATGTCTCATGTTGTGAGAAGAAGAGAGATGGTCCTCTGGTACAGATAGGTATTAAGAACGTCCAAAATATAAGGAGGTCACACAAATGAACGATATTATTAAGAAAATCGAAGCAGAACAGTTAAAAGCTGAAGTTCCAGCATTTAACGTTGGTGATACTGTAAAAGTTTACGGTAAAATCAAAGAAGGTAACAGAGAAAGAATCCAGGTTTTTGAAGGTGTTGTACTGAAAAAACAAGGTGGCGGCGCTAGAGCAACATTTACAGTTAGAAAGAATTCTAACGGAATCGGCGTTGAAAAGACTTGGCCATTACACTCACCAAACGTAGAGAGAGTAGAAGTTGTTCGTAGAGGTAAAGTTAGAAGAGCTAAACTCAACTACTTAAGAGGACGTGTAGGTAAGAGAGCTAAAGTAAAACAATTAGTAAAATAGTAAATGTGAGAGGGACAATTACATATGTGTATTTGTCCCTTTTCTATTCCCTTAAAGTGCAGAGGAGCGCAGATGGCAGGTTTATCGTTTAGTAGAAAGAAAAGAAGAAAAGTGAATTATGAATTACTGCAAGGGATTATCGTTTGGGTGTTTCAGATTGCCCTTGTGTGTTTTGCAGCATTTGTACTTGTGTGGTATTTTGGACTGAGAGTGAGTGTGATTGGCGACTCCATGAATCCTGGATTGAAAAATGGCGATATCACCTTAGTGAATCGGTTGGTTTATGATGTGAGAAAGCCTAGAAGAGGTGACATTATTGCATTTAAACCAAATGGAAATGAAGGCTCTCATTACTATATGAAACGGGTGATTGGACTGCCGGGTGAAACCATAGAATGTAAAGAGGGCATCATTTTTATCGATGGAGAGATGCTAGAAGAGGACTATAAGACCACAGCCATAGAGGAATTGGGGCTGTTGGAAGAACCAATTACTTTAAAAAGCGATGAGTTTTTTGTACTTGGGGATGATAGACAAAGCAGTGAGGATAGCCGCATGGCGAATATAGGGAATGTAAAACGTTCCGAGATTGCAGGGAAGGTATGGTTTGTAATTTCTCCAATAAAGCATTTGGGGATTGTAAGATAAAGGAGAGAAGAAGGATGCATTTTCAATGGTACCCTGGTCATATGACAAAGGCAAAACGTATGATGCAGGAAAATATAAAATTAATTGACTTGGTAATTGAATTGGTAGATGCCAGAATCCCAATTAGCAGCCGTAATCCGGATATTGATGAATTAGGAAGGAGTAAGGCCAGACTCATTTTGCTGAACAAGTCGGACTTGGCAGAGGAGAAGCAGAATGATGCATGGGTGGAGTACTTTAAAAACAAAGGATTCTCTGTAATCAAGGTAAATTCCAGAAAAGGCGGCGGAATCAAGTCTATTCAGAATGTGATTCAGGAGGCCTGCAAGGAAAAAATGGAGCGTGACCGCAAGAGAGGGATTTTGAATCGCCCGGTCAGAGCTATGGTAGTGGGGATTCCAAATGTAGGAAAGTCCACATTTATTAATTCCTTGGCAGGGAAGGCATGTGCGAAAACAGGGAATAAGCCTGGAGTCACCAAGGGAAAACAATGGATTCGTCTGAATAAAAATGTGGAACTTTTGGATACACCGGGAATTTTGTGGCCGAAATTCGAAGACCAGATAGTGGGACTAAGATTGGCATTTATCGGTTCTATCAAAGATGAGATTTTGAATGTGGAAGAGCTTGCGGCTGAATTGATTCAATTTTTAAAAAAATACTATACAGGAGTACTTGCTGAGAAGTATAATATTGTTGAGTCTGAGGATCCATACAAGTGTCTTGCAGATATTGCAGAAAGCAGACATTGTTTGCTAAAAGGGAGTGAACTGGATACCAATAAGGCTGCCACACTTTTGATTGATGATTTTAGAGATGGAAGACTGGGGAGAATTACGCTGGAATTTCCAGAGGATTTTGAATAAGGGAGAAAGAAGGATTTGTCATGGCGCGCAGATATCGATTGGAATATCTCAAAAAGAAAAGAGCGAAAGAACGAAAAAAGGAATTGAGACGCCGACAGGCAATGGAAGCCGAGAAAGAACCAAGCATGTTAAAAGAGTTGCTTGGTTGGGTGTTATATATCTTGATTATTATAGGAGCCACATATTTGATTGTGACCTATGTAGGACAACGTACTAGAGTAAGTGGAGATTCTATGGAGGGTGCACTACATAATGGGGATAATCTGATTGTAGATAAGATTTCCTATCGTTTTCGTGATCCGGAACGTTATGAGATTATTGTTTTTCCATACAAATACCAGGAGAATACCTACTATATTAAAAG
Source organism: Faecalimonas sp. (assembly GCA_045545895.1). Taxonomy (GTDB): domain Bacteria; phylum Bacillota; class Clostridia; order Lachnospirales; family Lachnospiraceae; genus Faecalimonas. The sequence goes on along the minus strand of JAZQBW010000069.1, from coordinate 51,820 downwards.
AATTATCGGTCTTCCGGGAGAAACCATCCAGGTAAAAGAGGGAGAGGTTTACGTGAATGGAGAACTCTTAGGGGAACGCTACGGAATAGAAAAGATTGAAGCGGGCAAAGAGGGTATTGCAGAGGAACCGATTACACTGGGCGAAGAGGAATATTTTGTCATGGGTGACAACCGTAATCACAGTTCAGATAGCCGAGATCCAAGTGTTGGCATTTTGACCAAAGACGATTTGATTGGAAGAGCATGGGTTCGTATCTGGCCATTTGACAGTATTGGAGTGATACCACATGAGTAAAAGTATTAGCGAAATAAAAAAAGAATTTGAGCAGGCTGACAAGCAAAGTTTACCTACGTTGTATCAGATGTATGCGCAGGATAATCGGGCAGGTGTTGTCAGCCTGATTGCGAAATATAAGAAGCAGGAAGAAAAGCTGGAAGAAGAAAAAAGAAGAATGGAAAATATGTATATTTACGAGCGTAAGTATGCAGATTTTCATGCTATCTGCGGCATTGATGAGGTGGGGCGTGGACCACTGGCAGGACCGGTTGTGGCCGGCGCTGTGATTTTACCAAAGGATTGTGACATCCTGTATCTCAATGATTCTAAAAAGTTGTCTGAGAAGATGCGGGAGGAATTGTATGATGAGATTATGGAAAAGGCGGTTGCAACGGGCATTGGAATCGTAGGTCCCCAAAGGATTGATGAGATTAATATTTTACAGGCAACCTATGAAGCTATGCGTATGGCAATTGGGAAATTAGGTGTACGTCCTGATTTGCTTCTGAATGATGCTGTCACCATTCCGGAAGTGAGTATCAGACAGGTGCCTATTATCAAAGGGGATGCAAAGAGTGCATCTATTGCAGCAGCTAGTATTATTGCGAAAGTAACTAGAGACCGTCTCATGGTACAATACGAAGAAGTCCTTCCAGGGTATGGATTTGCAAGCAATAAGGGGTATGGTTCTGCATCTCATATTCAGGCGTTGAAGGAGATGGGGGCTACGCCAATACATAGGCGAAGTTTTATTAAGAATTTTTCGTAAGAGGTGTAAGGTTTGGCGCAAAATAAGAGAAGTCAGGGAAATGATTACGAAAGATTAGCGGGAAAATATTTGGAAACACAGGGATATCAGATTTTGCAATATAATTTTTATACCCGTGCAGGGGAAATTGATATTGTTGCAATGTACGAAGGATATTTGGTGTTTGTAGAGGTAAAGTACCGAAAAGATGCTTCTAGTGGTCATCCATTAGAAGCCATTTCTATACAAAAGCAGAAAACCATTTGTAAATGTGCATTGTATTATATGAAGAAGAAAGGTTTGCAGGAGATTCCCGTCCGCTTTGATGTGGTGGGAATTCTGGGAGAACAGATTCAGTTGATTCAAAATGCATTTGACTTTGTAATATAGGAGGAAAAATATGTTATTAGCAAACGCGATTGAAACAGAAGAAGTGGTAGTGAAGGAAGTGGGGAAATTGGCACAGTACGTAAGTGGCAAGATTCCGGGGATCATTGATTTTGCAATTGGTGTTGTGTTGGCATTGGTTGTGTTCTTCGTTGGAACAAAAATTATTAAGTGGATACGAAAACTGATTAAGATTTCTATGGAAAAGGGAAATGTGGATAAGGGAGTCTGCCAGTTTGTGGATTCTCTGGTGAAGTTTGCTTTGTATGCAGTCTTGATTTTTTCAATTGGAAGTAAGTTTGGTTTGGATACAACATCGGTAGCAGCGGCATTGGCCTCATGTGGGGTGGCAATAGGATTGGCACTGCAAGGAAGCTTGTCGAATTTCGCAGGTGGTGTTTTGATTCTGATTCTAAAGCCATTTGTAGTTGGAGACTATATTATTGAGGATAACAAAGGGCGTGAAGGAACGGTAAAAGAGATTCAACTTTTCTATACAAAGCTGTTAACGGTAGATAACAAGACCGTGATTATTCCAAATGGTTCTTTGGCAAACACCAGTCTGACCAATGTGACTGCACAGGATAAAAGAAGAGTGGATTTATCAGTGGGAATTTCCTACAATGCAGATTTAAAGAAAGCAAAAATTCTTATTGAAGAGTTATTCCGTAAGGATGCAGATGTGCTTCAAGAAGAAGGAATTACAGTATTTGTGGATTCGTTAGGTGATAGTGCAGTGATAATTGGTGCACGTTGTTGGGTGAAGAAGGAAGCATACTGGGATGTAAAGTGGAGACTGACAGAAAGTATGAAGCTTACTTTGGACGAAAATGGAATTGAGATTCCATTTAACCAGATCGTGGTACACATGGAAAAATAGATTTGGGGGAATGCACATGAAGAAAATCATAAAAAATGCCCTGTTGTTAGGGCTTGTATGTTCATTGTTTGTCACTCCGGTTCAAGCAACACCGGGGGGAGGAAGCCTTCAGAACCAAAAGGATAAAGCGCAGCAAGAGTTATCTTCTCTTCAAAATCAGTTAAAAGATGCAATGGCAGAACTCTATGAGATAGAAGCGCAGATGGTTTCAAAGGGGGAGGAAATCATTCAGGCTACTGCAGACTTGGAAGAAGCGGAGAAAAAGGAAGAAAAGCAATACGAGGCAATGAAATGTCGTATTGTGGCCATGTATGAAAATGGTAACAATTCTATGATTAGCACGATTCTGGAATCGGGTAGCTTCGCTGACATGTTAAAGACAGCGGAGAATGTGCGCACCATGCATGAGTACGACCGAAAAGAATTGCAGAAGTTTGTAGAAACGAAAGAGAAGATTACTAATTTAAAAGCAACTTTGGAAAGCGAGCAAGAACAATTAGAGAAGCTTCATGCAAAAGCAGAGACAGAAAAAAGCAACTTAGCTTCTTTGGTGGAGACCCAAAAATCCAAGGTGGCGGATATTGATGCTCAGATTCAGGAAGCAGCCCGCAAAGCAGCAGAAGAAGCGGCGCGAAGAGAAGAGGAGAGGCGTCGTCAAGAGCAGGCTATGCAGAATCAGTCTGGTTCCTCTTCAAGCGGCTCAAGTAATAGTGGCGGTGGCGGAGGTTATACCGGAACCGGAGATGCCAGCGTAGGACAGGCTATTGTGGCAGAGGCGAGAAAATATATTGGAGTTCCATATGTCTGGGGTGGAACCAGTTTTAAAGGAATTGACTGTTCCGGCTTGACTCAGGCAGCCCACAGGGCGGTAGGGATATCCATACCTCGTGTTTCAAAAGATCAGGCAAATGCAGGAAAGGCAATATCTGGTTTAGAGAATGCACTTCCAGGCGATGTGATTTGTTATCCGGGTCACGTGGCGATTTACATAGGAAATTATAAGGTGATCCATGCACCGACAGAGGGGCAGAATGTGAAAGAGGCCAGTGTGTACATGAGTGCCTCTCAGCCAATCACGGGTATACGTAGATATTGGTAAGAATATAGATGAGGTTGCTTTTTGCAGCCTCATTTTTGGTATTAGAAAGGCTAAAAATTTCTTGGAAAATTCAAGTAAAAATGCTTGCAATATATATTGCATGTATGATACAATACGAATGTTGCATAAAAAGCACATATATGATTATCCTTGCAGGTGCCTAATTCTTATGATGATTGACTCTTATATATAAGTTTATCACCCAAATCAACTTGTCTCGTGAGTTTGTTTCATAAGAACGGTTGCAAGGATCCAAGTATATGGAAGAGAAAAACCAAAAAATGGAGGAAAGAACATGAACGTTATTTCAATGAAACAATTACTGGAAGCAGGTGTTCACTTTGGACATCAGACAAGAAGATGGAACCCTAAGATGTCTGAGTACATCTACACAGAGAGAAATGGGATTCACATCATCGACTTACAAAAATCTGTAGGTAAAGTTGACGAAGCTTACAAAGCAATCTCTGACATTGCTGCAGAAGGCGGCACAATCCTTTTCGTAGGTACAAAGAAGCAAGCACAAGATGCTATCAAGACAGAAGCAGAACGTTGTGGAATGTACTACGTAAATGAAAGATGGTTAGGCGGTATGCTTACAAACTTCAAGACAATCCAAGGTAGAGTAGCTCGCTTGAAAGATATTGAAAGAATGTCAGAAGATGGTACTTTCGATGTATTACCTAAAAAAGAAGTTATCCAAATCAAAAAAGAATGGGAAAAACTTGAAAAGAACTTAGGTGGTATCAAAGAAATGGACAGAGTTCCGGATGCTATCTTTATCGTAGACCCTAAGAAGGAAAGAATTTGTGTACAAGAAGCTCACACATTAGGAATTCCACTTATCGGTATCGCTGATACAAACTGTGATCCTGAAGAATTAGATTATGTGATTCCAGGTAATGATGACGCTATCAGAGCCGTTAAATTAATCGTTGCTAAGATGGCAGACGCTGTTATCGAAGCTAACCAAGGTGAAACAGGTGTTGAAGAAGTATACGAAGATGTAGTAACAGAAGAAGTATACGAAGAAGTAGAAGTAGCTGAAGAAGCGTAAATCAGATGCAAAAAGATGCTTCAGCCTTATAAAAAGGTTGAAGCATTTTTAAAAAACGCAAATATGGAGGAAAATATCATGGCAATTACAGCAAGTATGGTAAAAGAATTAAGAGAAATGACAGGCGCAGGTATGATGGACTGTAAAAAAGCTCTTACAGAAACAAACGGAGATATGGATGCAGCTGTTGAAGTATTAAAGAAAAGCGGTGCAGCTAAGATGGCAAAGAAAGCTTCTCGTATTGCAGCTGAAGGTATCACACGTGTTGCATTTAATAACAATGAAGTAGTTGTTGCAGAAGTGAACTCTGAAACAGACTTCGTTGCAAAGAACGAATTATTCCAAACATTTGTACAATTAGTAGCTGACACAGCACTTACTTCTGGATTAAATGGTGGTAAGAATGGTGAAGATGTAGAAGCTCTTCTTGAAATGAATGGTCTTAAGGATGAGTTAATCGAAAAAACTGCTACAATCGGAGAGAAATTATCTGTACGTAGATTCGAAAAGGTTTCTGGAGAATGTGTAGCTAGCTACCTTCATGCAGGTGGTAAGATTGGTGTAATCATTGCAGCAGATGGTGCAGCAGATGTAAAAGAGGCACTTACAAACGTTGCAATGCAGGTTGCGGCTATGAAACCGGAATATATCAGCAGAGCTGATATTGATGAAGCAAGCTTGGCAAAAATCAAAGAAATCACTGTTGAATCTTCATTAAACGATCCAGCAAATCTTCCAAAGCCTGTTTTAGTTGGTTTAATCGACAAAGCTTGTTCAGAAAAACTTTGGAGTGATGCAGACATTGCTACTTATGAAGAACAAAAGAACAACAAGTATTTATTTAACTTCCTTTCAGAAGAAGCAAAAGCTACACTTGTATCATTAGCTATGGCAGACAAAGAAAATATTATGGCAAACAAGATTTTTGCCGGTGCAATCGAAGGTCGTGTTGCGAAACAGTTAAAAGATATCTGCTTATTAGATCAAACATATGTAAGAGCAGAAGATGGAAAACAAACTGTTGCTGCATACCTTAAGTCTGTAAACAGCGCTCTTGTAATCAAGAGTGTAGTTCGTTTCGAAGTAGGCGAAGGTATGGAAAAGAAAGTTGATGACTTTGCAGCAGAAGTTGCAGCACAGGCTGGAAACTAATTCCTAAAAGATTACAAGGACGTCGAACCAAAAGGTTTGACGTCTTTTTTAGATTTTTCTTGTAAATTTTTCCGTTTTCATATACCATTATAGTGCTAGGTTAATTTTACGGAGGAGAAAATTTATGAATGCGATTTTAACAACAATTCAACTATTAGGTGGTCTTGCCATGTTTCTCTATGGAATGGAGATTATGGGAGACGGTCTAAAACAAGGTTCAGGAACTGCCCTCAAAAACGTTCTTGGAAAACTGACGCAAAATACATTTTTAGGCCTCTTAACAGGTACTCTGGTAACTGCAGTCATTCAAAGTTCTACAGCAACCATTGTCTTGACGGTTGGTCTTATCGGCGCAGGGATTTTGAATCTGCGTCAGGCAGTCAGTATTGTGCTTGGTGCAAATATTGGTACCACAGTAACCGCACAGATTATCCGATTAATGGACATTGATTCTTCGGGTGGCTCGATTTTGACATTTTTTAAGCCGGACACACTGGCACCGATTGCGTTGATTATAGGTATTATCCTTGTCATGTTTGTCAAAAAGAATGCAAGCAAGAATGTAGGTCTAATTGCCATGGGATTTGGTATCTTATTTACCGGTCTTATGTCTATGACAGCGGCGGTGGAACCACTTTCTGAATCAGAAGCATTTGCAAATACATTGTCATATTTCAGTGACATGCCGGTACTGGGTATTTTTACAGGTCTTGTTTTAACAGTTATCGTTCAAAGTTCATCAGCAATGGTAGGTATCCTGCAGGCATTGTCATCTACAGGGGTTATGACTTTTGAGTTGGTATATCCGATTATTATGGGTATCAACCTTGGTACTTGCGTTACAACTGCAATGGTATGTTCCATTGGCTCGTCCAAGGATGCAAAACGTACGGGTGTAGTTCATATTGTATTTAACACCATAGGAACCATTCTATTTATGATTGCCATGACCATCATTCGTCAATTAGGTGGCTTCGTGGGTCTGTGGGAGAGCGTAGTAGACAGTGGTGTGATTGCAAACTTCCAGACCTTATTCAACTTGATTACAGCCATTGTTTTACTTCCATTTACAAATGTGTTGGTTAAGATTGCATGTAAGATGGTGAAAGAGGAAGAAGCGGAGGAAGAAAAATATCCGGAACTTGCAGTACTTGATAAGAAATTAATGATTGCTCCGACGCTTGCCCTGGGAGAAGTTACCAAGTTCTCGATTTCAATGGCAACTATAGCAAAAGAGAACCTTGCGCTCAGTCTGGAACAGTTTCATAAGTACAGCAGCAAACGGTCTGAGATGATTTCTGCAACAGAAGAAAAATTGGATTGCTTTACAGATAGCGCAGATAATTTTCTGATTGAAATGTCAAGGAACATTGAGAATGAAAATGATAATCGACAGAGAAATATGTTGATGCAGTGTATTCGCGATATTGAACGTATCGGTGATTATGCGACGAATTTTGATGAGATGGCTCAGAAACTCCATGAATCAGAGATGCATTTTTCACAAGGTGCCCAAAAGGAATTAGAAGTTCTTGGAAATGCGGTACAGGAGATTCTTCGTCTGACAGTAGAAGCATTAGAAAACGACAGTCAATCCACAGCGCGTCGTATTGAACCGCTGGAAGAAGTGATTGACGACATGGTTCTGCTTCTCAAGAATAAACATACTGCACGTCTATGTCAGGGAATCTGCTCTATTGATTCCGGATTGATATTTATGGATATGTTGACTTATTTTGAACGTACGGCAGATCAGTGTTCAAGTATAGCTATGTTAATGCTTGCTAAAAACAATGAAGAGATTATGAAAAATCATCATATGTATCTGCAAGAACTTCATGCATCAGACGACCAATCTTATTTGGCAGAACAGGAAAACAGAAGAGAACAGTACTTAGTACCACTTGAAAATATGGAATACTAAAAATAAAATGGGTGTTGAAAAGAAGAGATATGCTCAATCTTTCAACACCCTGTTTTTTTGCGAACCCCAACATTTGTCGGAGAGCCTTTTTTATTTCTTTGCCTTCATCAGCTTTTGATATTCCTTTAATGATTTTAGTGCTTGTCCGGACATTGGAAGTAAGACAATCATATTGAAAATTGTCATAAGACCAATTCCGATGTCTCCTAAATCCCATACAAAGGTATAGGTGGCAAGTCCCCCAATAAATAGCATGACAAGAGCCAATACTTTGTAAATGGTTTGTGAGAGCCAGTTGTCGCCAAACAAATATGCCACGTTGGAACGTGCGTAGAATAAAATTCCAATAAATGTCGAAAAACTAAATAGCCACAGAGTTACTGCTGTAAAGACAACGCCAGCCTGTCCAAAATGATGATACATAGCAGTCTGTAAAAGTTCCATGCCACTAAGGCCTTCCAACATATCCTGTGGAGCGAGTAACATAATAAATGCGGTGCAGCTGCAGATTACAATTGTATCAATAATAACGCCAAATGCCTGAAAAAGTCCAGCTTTTGCAGGATGGTCCACGTCAGCTGCTGCAGCAGCGCAAGGAGCTGACCCGGAACCTGCTTCGTTTGAGAATAATCCGCGCTTTACACCATTCATAAGTGCTGCGCCGAAGCCACCGGCAACTACTTGGCGAAGACCAAAAGCTTCTTCAAAAATGCGAACAAACACATCTGGAAGAAGACCAATGTTTTTTACGATTACAAAGATGGCAATCATAAAATAGAACGCAGCCATTATCGGAACCATAATATCCAAAACTTTTACAGTTGCATGTTTTCTAAGTACGATGAACGCAGCTAATGCTACCAGTATCATTGTGCTGACAAGTGGTGAAATGCCAAATGCGTTTTCAAATGCAGATGACACGGAGTTACTGATTACCTGGCTTACACCACACCAACACAGAAGTCCGGATAATGCAAATAAAATAGCAATTACACTGTAGCGTTTTCCTTTTGCAAAGAAGTTGTGGATGTAGTAAGCCGGGCCACCCCGAAATCCACCATACAAAGGATCTTCTTGTTTATGTAGCTGTGCAAGTGTTGCTTCGATAAACGCAGTGGAAGAACCGATTAAAGCAGTAATCCACATCCAAAATACAGCACCGGCGCCACCTGCCGAAACGGCGGCAACTACACCAACCATATTTCCCATACCCACGCGGGTAGCGGTTGAAACGATCAATGCCTGAAGTCCGGATAATGCGCCTTTGTTCTTATCTGTTCTTTTTTCTACGGAAATTCGTAGCATCTCCGGAAAGAAACGAATTGGCAGGAATTTTGTCCGGATGGTAAAGTAAATTCCTGCAGGAATTAGTAGTAATACTAATAGGGAAATTCCAATGGATGCTCCACCAGGAAGAGGGATGGAAAACAAATCTCCCCATAAAAAGTTATACATAATGGAAATAATTTTCATATTAAAATACCTCTCGTCTTTTTTGCTCCTAGTATTATATAATAAGGATTGGGATTTGTCGAATGAATTTCCCCTTTTTCTTGACAAATTTCAAAGATATGATACAATAACAAAAGGTCATTTAGGAATTAGATAAGCCTTTTCGTCTCTTTCGAGACCGAAAGGCTTTTTTATGATTTTGCACAAGCATTACTTGAAATAAAAAGGAGAGAGAACTATGGCAACACCTTACAATCATAAGGCAATCGAAAAAAAGTGGCGTGAGAACTGGGCAGCGAACCCTGTTAACATCAAGGAAGATGAGAATGGAAAGAGACCGAAGTATTACTGTCTTGATATGTTTCCATATCCATCAGGAAATGGTCTTCATGTAGGACATTGGAGAGGATACGTTATTTCCGATGTATGGAGCAGATATAAATTATTACAGAACTACTATATCATTCATCCGATGGGATGGGATGCATTTGGACTTCCGGCTGAAAACTATGCAATTAAGATGGGAGTACATCCGGCGATCTCTACAGCACAAAACGTTGCAAATATTAAAAATCAGATTAATGATATTGCGGCTCTTTACGACTGGGATATGGAAGTAAATACAACAGATCCGGAATTTTATAAATGGACACAATGGATTTTTGTGAAAATGTTCAAAGAAGGACTTGCTTACGAAAAAGAATTTCCAATTAACTGGTGTCCATCATGTAAAACAGGTCTTGCAAATGAAGAAGTTGTAAATGGTAAATGCGAACGTTGTGGTACAGATGTGACAAAGAAAAACCTTCGTCAATGGATGCTTCGCATTACGAAATACGCAGATCGTTTGTTAAATGATTTGGATAAATTAGACTGGCCTGAAAAGGTGAAAAAGATGCAGTCAGAATGGATTGGCAAATCATACGGTGCAGAAGTTGATTTCCAAGTAGAAGGCAGAGAAGAAAAGATCACTGTCTATACAACAAGACCGGATACACTTTATGGTGCTACATTTATGGTATTAGCACCGGAGCATGAGTTGGCTGCAAGTTTGGCAACAGAGGAGACAAGAGAAGCAGTAGAAAAGTACATTTACGATTCTTCTATGCGTTCAAACGTAGATAGAATGCAGGACAAAGAAAAGACAGGTGTATTCACAGGTTCTTATGCAATCAACCCGTTGAATGGAGAAAAGACACCGATTTGGCTTGCTGACTATGTATTGGCAGACTATGGTACCGGGGCAATTATGTGTGTACCTGCTCATGATGACCGTGACTTTGAATTCGCAACGAAATTTAACATCCCAATCATCCAGGTCATTGCAAAGGATGGTGTGGAAATCGAAAATATGACAGAAGCTTATACAGAAGCATCCGGAACTATGATTAACTCAGGTGAATGGAATGGTATGGAGTCAGCTGTTCTTAAGAAAGAAGCTCCACACATCATCGAAGAACGTGGTATCGGAAAAGCAACTGTAAACTTTAAATTGCGCGACTGGGTGTTCTCGCGTCAACGTTACTGGGGAGAACCGATTCCGATTGTACATTGTCCGGACTGTGGTGCAGTACCGGTTCCAGAAGAACAACTTCCACTTACATTACCGGAAGTGGATTCTTATGAACCTACCGGAACAGGAGAATCACCACTTGCTGGTATCGAAAGCTGGGTAAATACCACATGTCCTGTGTGTGGAAAGCCAGCAAAACGTGAGACAAACACCATGCCACAATGGGCTGGCTCTTCCTGGTATTTCCTTCGTTATGTAGATAACCATAATTCAGAGGAATTGGTATCAAAAGAAGTGGCTCATGAGATGCTTCCGGTTGATATGTATATCGGTGGTGTTGAACATGCGGTTCTTCACTTATTATACTCTCGTTTCTATACAAAATTCTTGTATGATATTGGAGTGGTAGACTTTGATGAACCATTTACCAAATTGTTCAATCAAGGTATGATTACCGGTAAAAATGGTATTAAGATGAGTAAATCAAAAGGAAATGTAGTATCTCCGGATGATTTGGTAAGAGACTATGGTTGTGACTCTCTTAGAATGTATGAATTATTTGTGGGTCCACCGGAACTTGATGCGGAATGGGATGACCGTGGTATCGACGGTGTATATCGTTTCTTAAATCGTGTATGGAATCTTGTAATGGATAGTAAAGACAAAGATGTTAAGGCTACGAAAGAGATGATTAAGATTCGTAACAAGATGGTTTATGATATTACAAATCGTTTGGACAGTTTCAGTTTGAATACAGTTATTTCCGGTTTCATGGAATACAACAACAAATTAATTGAAATTTCTAAAAAAGAAGGCGGAATTGATAAAGAAACATTGAGTACATTTGCTGTGCTTCTTGCACCATTTGCACCACATATGGCAGAAGAATTGTGGCAGCAATTAGGACATGAAGGAACAGTATTTCATGCTGGATGGCCAACCTATGATGAAGCAGCGATGAAGGATGATGAAATCGAAGTTGCAGTTCAGATTAATGGTAAGACAAGAGCAGTGGTTACAGTTCCGGCAGATGTTTCAAAAGAGGATGCAATTGCAGCTGGTAAGGCAGTCGTTGCAGACAAATTAACCGGAACTATTGTAAAAGAAATCTATGTTCCGGGAAGAATCATTAACATTGTTCAGAAATAAAGGATACAACATGGAAAAATTTTATGTTAGATTAGCGGATAAGGTGGTTGCCGTATCCGCTAATTATGCAACAACGAAAAGATTTTGCCAGGGATATTTGATAGAGGAGATCCCTGATGAAGTAGATATAGAGGTTTGTGTAACCTTACAGGACGTGGTAGAGGAGCAGGAAAAAGCAGCGAAAGCTGAACTTGGACCATACTCCAACAACTACTTAGAGACCCTTGCGCTCCATCGCAAGGTTTCAGAGGAACTGACAAAATATCATACGGTATTATTTCATGGTTCAGCCATTGCCGTGGATGGTGAGGTGTATTTATTTACTGCACCAAGTGGCACCGGAAAGTCCACCCATGCCAGACTTTGGAGAGAGCATTTTGGAGAAAGAGCATTTATGGTAAATGATGATAAGCCATTTTTACATCTTCAGGAGGACGGACAGATGATTGTGTATGGAGCGCCTTGGGATGGAAAACATCATCTCAGTAGAAATGTGGGGCTTCCTCTTAAGGGAATCTGTATCATCGTTCAAGCAGAAGAAAATAGGATTCAAAAGCTTACCAAGAAAGAAAGCCTTCAGGAAATCTATTTACAGACCTACCGAACTATTACCAATCCAAAGTCTATGAAAGAAACCTTGGAGGTGCTGACAGGCTTGCTTAGCCAACCACTTTACCGCTTAGAATGTAACATTTCTCAAGAGGCAGTGAAGCTTTCTTACGAGGCAATGTCAGGAAGAAAGTACTAGGAATACTGCATCATAGCGAAGCAGTGACGGTGTAAAAATTATGGAGGAAAAGAAGATGCGTGTAAAAGAAGGATTTATTTTACATAACATTGGTGATGAATATATGGCAGTGGCAACAGGCGATGCAGCCCAGGATTTTAATGGGATTGTGCGTAGCAACGAGACAGCTGCTTATATCTTTGAATTGCTTCAGACTGAAACCACAGAGGAAGCAGTGGTAGATGCCATGTGTGCCAAATACGATGCAGAGCGTAGCGTGATTGCGGCAGATGTTGCAAAGATTATCGGAAAGATGAGAGAAGCAGGATTCTTAGATGAATAAGGAATTAACAAGATTAAAAGATGAACTTATGGCAGGACGCCCGGTGATTTCCTTTACAAGAGGAATCAGCATGGAACCTCTTTTGCATGATAAAGAGAAAAAGAATGCAACCCATGTACTAATTCAACCGGTAACAGAGATATGTAAGGTGGGAGATATGCCACTTGCGCTTCTTTCTGATGGGAGATATATTCTGCATCGCATTATTCGTGTAGAAAAAGAGGCAGATAAGTTATTTTATGTGACCCGTGGGGATAACTGCGTCGGGTGCGAGTATGTGCCACAGGAAGCTGTGGTAGGTGTTGTCAGCGAGATTTACTACAAGAATCATAAGACAGTGAAAGTAACTGACAGTGGCTATTTAAGATATGTGAAGGTGTGGATGGGCTTGTTTCCGATACGTAAGTGTTTTATGCGATGTAGAGGAGTTATAGGTCGCGTGTGTCGGAAAGCAAAGAGGATTCTATCGATTATTAACAGAAACATATAGTAAACTTCTACAAAAATGGGCTTGGAAAACAGGCCCATTTTCTATTTGTGGATTTGTTAAGGTTTGTGTTATTATCTCCATACATCAAACAAGGACGTGATTTTTCAAATCATTCAAAGACGTCCATGACGCGTCTTACAGACGTATCTAAGAGATTTTCAAGGCGGCTTCGCCGAGGGATTCCAATTGATGAGAATTGAACATGGAAAGGAGATGTGGCAGAATTACCACGAGGTGTTGACACGTAATTTATTATGTATTATTATTAAGGAAGGAGGAAAATAGTGAAAAGCTATTCTTCAAGAGAAGTTATAAAGATACTAGGAAAATATGGTTGGTATGAAGTTGCTTGTGATGGAGACCATCATCAGTTTAAGCATCCTCATAAGAAAGGGCGTGTAACAATTACACATCCCAAAAAAGATATTCCAATTGGAACGCTAAAAAATATAGAAAAACAAGCAGGTGTAAAATTTACATAAGATTTGAAAGGAGGATTAATAGTGAAAGATAGATATTCATATGTTGCAGTTTTTGAGTATGGCGAAGATGGTATTTCGGTCGAATTTCCAGATTTACCAGGATGTTATCCGTGTGCAGATAAGGATGATACCGAAGGGGCTTTGAAAAATGCAAAGGAAGCTTTAGGGCTTCATATTTGGGGATTAGAGCAGGATGGCGAAGAGATTCCAGTGCCTTCTGATATTCCCAATATTGTGTTAAAGGAAAGACAGATTCCTGTGCTCATAGATGTGTTTATGCCACCAATCCGTGAGCGTATCAATAGCAAATTTGTGAAGAAAACCCTTTCACTTCCAGCTTGGCTCGCAGCTAAGGCGGATGAAGATGGGGTTAATTGCTCAAAACTTTTCCAAAATGCTTTAATGGAGTATTTAGGAATTGCGGGCAATACAAAGGTGGGTTAAGATGAGGAAGGAGGCAAAACTCAGAGCATCCATTACATCCATAACGGATGAAGAATTAAGGGAGATTTATAAAAAAGCAATGGAAGAATAAGATACGGGTGGATGAGTATATATAGGATAGTGTGTTAGGACGTGGCATGGATGAAAGTCCATGCCATTTTGCAAGCATTACATATAGTAAGTGGATAATATTAGAAATAGAATATATGTGAAAAAAATCATAAAATATGCTTATTTTTCTTCAAAAAAAATAAAAGTGTTAATTGTGCAAATAAGAGGTTGATTTTACAAATAATATAACCAATAAAGGACTTGCAAAATTTACTAATCAGTTGTAAAATGTAAAAAGAGTTATATTAAAAAAGTGCGAAATATTATAGGCGAGGAGGAATATATTCGTGAAATACTTAAAACCAGAGATGGATATCGTGGAATTTGATGAGAACATTTTAACAACTAATGATGTTGTAGACAGTGGTTCTACAAACAACATGGGTGGCGGAAACGGCTATGGTGATTTTGGCGACGGTTTAGGGAATCTTTAGTAGTGATTATATCTAGTGATAAGGAGAATAGTAATATGAAGAATAGAATGTATAAATGGATAAAAAGAGCTACGGCTGCGTTAGCTATCGTTGCTGTCATGGGAAGTGTTACGATTTCAACTGAGGCGCGTGGTGACGAAACAGCTGCAGACAAGGTTTTATATGAGTGCTATGAAAATGGTGAATATGAAGAATATAAAGTGGCATATTCCACAGAAACAAAAAAACCTGTACCAAAGAAGGATGGCTATGTGTTTGGTGGATGGTTTACAAAGAAAAATGACACAACATATTCGCCAATAGAAAATATGGAAGGTCGTTCTGGAGACGTTTATGCAAAATTTGTACCTGCAAATGTTTTGAGTGTGAAATGTCAAAATGTAGCAGGAACGAATAGCGAGACTCCAAGTGCTACGATGAAAATTGTCTCGGCTTTAGATTCACTTAATTATCAATCATATGGCTTTGAAGTAGATTTGATTAGATTGAATGATGATGATAATACATTTAAGGCACAAGGTAAAATTCAATATATATATGAATTGAAAGATGCATATACGGCATTTAGTGTATATGAGGATGAAGATGGTAAAAATTTAGTTGAGAGATATTTGCCAAACAAGTTGTTTGGAGAATCTGCAAATTATTTTATTACACATGGTGTAACGAATATTCCTAAAAATGAGTTTGATGCAATAATTTGTATTAAGCCGTATTGGAGAACCATTGATGGGACAGAGGTATATGGTCTCACAAAATATGCTCATGTTGAGGATGGTTTGCTGATAGAGGGTGGTTATAGATACGTTAATGTGCCTGTTAATTTGAGACAGATGTCGGATATTTCAGGTGTTGCAGCAGGCGTTTTAAATGTGAATTATTCAGAGGCTAAAGCTGATGAAGTTTTGACATTTGTTGAAGTTGAAGGCGGAAGATATTTTGAGGAAATGGCATGGGCTGATAAGGATACTAGTGTTAAATTAGTAGGTAACTTGTCAAATATATCTTCAGACAAGAATGAAGATGATATTTATGCAAATATCAGATTTAAAGTTTCAAGCGAGAATGCATACAAAGTACTCACTGGTTATACGTTTGAAGTGAATGGCGAAGATTTTAGTACGAGTTCAGAAGTTCAATACTCTGCAGAAGCTACTAGCCCTGTTAAGTACGATGTATGGAATGTTCAATACTAAGACACAATAGTATACTAATATGATATAAAGGAAAGATCGGATTTTCCGGTCTTTCTTTCATATAAAGAAGATTTTGTTTAAGGAGAATGATACATATGACAGAATTTGTTCAAAGCAAAAAAGGTAAGATTACAATTGCAATTATTATTCTTGTTTTATTAGGATTGATTATTGGAATGTTATTAGTTAAGGGTCCGCATGATAAGGACGAAGATGGAAACAAGGTAAATATTGAAACAGGTGAACCAGAGCGCGAAGTGTTTGAAAAGGATGAAAATACAGTAGAAGAAACACACAAAGATGGGTTAACTGTTGTAGAGGATGAAAATGCAGATGTGGATGGTTCTGATTTTGCTGAGTTTCCAGAAGTAGACGAGGATGGAAATGTAATACCTTCTGACGATAAAGATGATGACAAAGATGACGACAAAGCCAATACAGGTAATGATGACAACCAGAACAACGATGACAAAGATGACAATCAGACAGGCAATGATACAGATGACGATGACAATGATGATGTAGAGGGTGGGAATGTAGAAAACCCAAAAGAAGCTTGGGGACCATTCTTCTAAATCATACTAGCATAACCAAAGGAGCAAGACAGAATGTTTAAGTACGACAGCGGGCTTATGACCTTTTTGGGCAAAGTCACAGATATTGTAATATTAAATTTACTTACATTATTGTGCTGCTTGCCGATTGTGACAATCGGGGCATCTATTACAGCAGCGCATTATACGGCATTAAAGATGCATAGAGACACAGATAACTATGTGGTTAGGAACTTTTTCCGTTCCTTTAAGACGAATTTACTGCAAGGCACATTGATTTGGATTATGTGGGTTGTGGTAGCTGGGTTGAGTTTGTTTGCATACCTCAGTTATCCGGAAGAAGGAATTGGCACAGTTCTTAAGATTGTGATGTTTTCTATGTTGATTTTTATTGCAATGACTACTATGTGGTTGTTTCCATTGCAATCAAGATTTGTAAATAAGATTGGAATTACCATTCGAAATGCATTTTTCTTTTCATGCCGTTATGTTTTTAGAACATTAGCGATGCTGGTGATTACAGTGGCATTTGTATTGCTTTGGTTTGTACTTAGTCCGCAGCTGTATTGGATTGTAATTCTCTTTGGAATCTCAATTCCGATTTATCTGTGCGCTATGCTTTATAATAAGGTTTTTGAGAAATTAGAAGAGCAGATTATTGCAGGACAGAATCCTGAGCCGGATGTTACAGAATCAGAGCAGTCGGATGAGGAGTTTCACTGGGATGTGGAAGATGGGCAAGAACAAAATTTGATTGAACAAAATTCAGAAGAGCAAGATGTTGAACAAAATGTGGAATAAATTATGTAACAGAGAAGTGAAGTGGTTATACGATATTACGAACACGAAGAAACGGTATGTGGGTGTCTTGATACTGATACAGACCTTGTTGAGTGTCAGTGGTGTTGTGTATGCGCTTTTGCTTCGGAATGGGATTGATGAAGCCGTTGCGAAAAACCGAAACGGCTTTTTCTTATATGTAGGAATGATTATAGGGGTAGTCGTGATGCAGATTGCCATGCGTGCAGTGGACCGTTACTTGGAGGAGTATCTAAGGAGTAGTTTGGAGAATGCGTGTAAAGCAAGGTTGTTCCAAAGTCTCTTGAAAAAAGATTTTTCTTCGGTAACCAACGTGCATTCAGCGGAATGGATGAATCGTTTGACTTCTGATGCGGTGGTCTGTGCAAATGGAATTGTGGAGATACTGCCAAGATTGATTGGTTTGGTTGTGAAAATGGTTGCGGCGTTCTCTATGATTCTGGTGTTGGAGCCTAATTTTGTGTGGATACTGGTGCCGGGTGGAATCATTATGATTCTGTTTACCTATGTGTTCCGTAAGATGCTTAAGAGACTTCATAAGGATGTCCAAGAGAAGGACGGAGAGCTTCGTGTGCTTTTGCAGGAGCATATTAGTAGTCTCTTGGTTTTGAAAGCCTTTGCAGTGGAAGAGCAAAGCGGCGAAGAAGCTGTTGATAGGATGAAGGCTCATCAGGGTGCAAGGCTGAGACGTACTCGTTTTTCGAATATATGTAATACAGGATTTTCTGTGGCGATGAATGGCATTTATCTGCTTGGGGGTGTTGGCTATTGCGGATATGGAATTCTAATGGGAACAATAAGTTATGGTACATTCACGGCAATCTTACAGTTGATTGGTCAGATTCAGTCTCCATTTGCAAATATCACAGGATTTTTGCCAAGGTATTATGCCATGGTGGCAAGTGCGGAGCGCCTTATGGAGGCAGAGGCATATGCAGAGGATTGTCCAAAGGAAGTCAGGGCGCTTTCTGAAGTGAAGTCCTTTTATCGGAATGATTTCAAAGGAATTGAGTTGGAACACGTTGGATTTACCTATCGTCCGTTAGATGGGTGTGAAGATGTAACTGTTGTATTGAAGGATCTGTCCATGTCCATTGGAAAGGGCGATTATGTGGCTCTTACAGGGCAGTCCGGATGTGGTAAATCAACTGTATTAAAACTGCTTATGAGCTTGTATCCATTGGATGAAGGAACCCGTTCCATTGTAAAGCAGGAGGGCAGTGAAGAATTGACTAGCGAATGGCGTCGATTATTCACTTATGTACCTCAGGGGAACCATTTGATGTGTGGCACTATCCGAGAGTTGGTTTCTTTTGCAAATAAGGAAGCAGGACGTCAGGATGCTCGTATCAATGGGGCGTTAGAGATTGCTTGCGCAATGGATTTTGTGACCGAATTAGAGGCTGGCATAGATACGGTTCTTGGTGAAAAGGGACAAGGTCTTTCGGAAGGGCAAATGCAGCGTCTTGCCATTGCAAGAGCAGTATTTTCAGATAGCCCGATTTTGCTTTTGGATGAGGCAACCAGTGCTTTGGATGAAGAGACGGAACGTAAGGTTTTGGACAATTTGAAGCGTATGACAGATAAGACGGTTATCATTGTGACTCACAGAATGAAGGCATTGGAGATTTGTAATAAAGTTGCACATTTTTCAGAGCAGGGAGTCACTGTTGAATTAAAATAAGAAACGAGGGAGCATCGAGTTGGATGCTCCTATTTTAAGGAGAAAGTATGAGTATTTTAACTGTAGAACATTTGTCTCACGGGTTTGGTGACCGTGCGATTTTCGGGGATGTATCTTTCCGTTTGTTAAAAGGAGAGCATATTGGTCTTGTGGGGGCGAATGGAGAAGGGAAATCCACCTTTTTGAATATTGTGACAGGAAAACTTCAACCGGATGAAGGAAAAATTGAATGGGCTAAAAATGTAAGAGTCGGCTATCTTGACCAACATACCGTTTTGGAAAAGGGAATGACAATCCGCGATGTCTTAAAATCTGCGTTTTCTTATTTGTATGAGATGGAAGCAGATATGAATCGGATGTTTGAAGATATGGGGGATGCCTCACCAGAGGAAATGGAACGCCTTATGGAGGAAACAGGAACCATCCAGGATTTGCTGGACCAACATGATTTTTATGTGATCGATTCTAAAGTGGAAGAGGTAGCAAGAGCGTTGGGGCTTTTGGACATCGGACTTGACCGTGATGTGACGGACCTTAGTGGAGGACAGAGGACCAAGATATTACTGGCAAAGCTTTTGTTGGAAAAGCCGGATATTTTGCTTTTGGATGAGCCAACAAATTATCTGGATGAAGAGCATATTGCGTGGCTGAAGCGGTATTTAATTGAGTATGAAAACGCATTTGTATTGATTTCACATGATATTCCGTTTTTGAATGAAGTAATCAATATTATTTATCATATGGAAAATCAGGAACTGAACCGTTACGTTGGCGATTATGACCATTTCCAAGAGGTATATGCGGTGAAGAAGGCGCAATTAGAAGCCGCATACAAACGACAACAGCAGGAAATCAGCGAACTCAAAGACTTTGTTGCCAGAAATAAAGCTCGTGTTTCTACAAGAAATATGGCCATGTCCCGTCAGAAGAAATTAGATAAGATGGATGTGATTGAACTTGCAGCGGAACGACCAAAGCCGGAGTTCAATTTTAAGGTGGGTAGAACCCCAGGTAGATATATTTTCGAAACAAAAGATTTGGTGATTGGTTATGGGGAACCTCTTTCGAAGCCCCTTACCCTTTCTATGGAACGAGGTCAGAAAATTGCGCTGGTGGGAGCCAATGGAATTGGCAAGACAACGCTTTTAAAAAGTATTCTAGGGCTTATCAATCCTTTGAGTGGTTCTGTAGAACTTGGAGAAAACCTGATGATAGGATATTTCGAACAGGAGGGTGCACCGGATAATGCGACAACCTGTATCCACGAGATTTGGAAAGAATTTCCTTCCTTTACCCAATACGAGGTTCGTTCGGCTCTTGCAAAATGCGGGCTCACAACCAAGCATATCGAAAGTCAGGTTCGCGTGCTTAGCGGTGGAGAGCAGGCGAAGGTTCGGTTGTGTAAATTAATTAATCGAGAAACTAATATTTTACTGCTTGACGAGCCTACCAACCATCTTGATGTGGATGCCAAAGAAGAATTGAAACGGGCGCTTCTAGATTACAAAGGAAGTGTGCTTTTAATTTGCCATGAGCCGGAATTTTATCGTGATGTGGTAAATGAAGTTTGGGACTGCGCAAAATGGACGACGAAGGTTATCTAGTCCTGTCGGAAGTCAATCCCCCAATTGATATATGCTCCGCGAGGAGGTGCTGGGATTCGGTATGGAAGTATGTCAGCTTACGCTGACCTGAATCCCGTACCAAGACTCGAGAGAGAGTCTTGAATCAGTTAGTAAAGTTTCACAAAAATGAGCCTTAAAAAACAAGGAGATTTTTACTTGTGAACACGAGTGTCCTGTGCTAGAATTTCTATTACACCGAATAAGCAAATCTTATTTCATGAGGGCTAATCGCCCGATGTATTCAGTTAACTAAAATATAAAAATGCAATTGTGATTTGTCTCAATATTTGGGAAAAGTATGCAGAAAAAGTAATTACCTTTGATTTTAAAATCTTAGGTTTTTATTGCTATGCCATAAATCTTTATGTTAGAATGAAAAGGAACCAAAAAAGTAAGAATGCTCAGTATGGGGACGGGTGTTTGGAGTGCTGGGCTCGTATGCTCAACATTAATTATGGACATAATCGTGAGTTGATGCAGAAGTGTAGGCGATTGGAGGAGTATGCAATCTTTGTATCAAAAGTGCGCGAGCATACGATGAATAACCCAAAGAATCCATCAGAAGCGATTGAGCGAGCAGTCGATGAGTGTATAGAAGAAGGGATTCTTGTTGATATTCTTACTAATCAGAAGGCGGAGGTGTTAGAATTGGCATTGACAACATTTGATAGAGAATTATATGAACAAGGGTTACGTGAAGAAGGAGAAGCACGAGGGGAAGCACGAGGAGAAGCACGAGGAATTGTTCTTGGTGAACAAAAGAATTTAGTCGAAACTTATCAGGAGTTTGGGAAAAACAAAGAAGAAACTATAAAAAAATTAATGGATAAGTTTCAATTGAGCAGGGATGAAGCAGAAGAAAAGGTGAAGAAGTATTGGAATGAGACAATTTAGAGAATTGAAATAGGATCGAAGGGTGCTTAGGCACCCTTTTCTGAAAAAAACCTTCTATATCTTTGCATAATGAATCAAAGCATGAAACAATTGCCTCATATTTTGAGCAGAATCGAGCATGCTTTCTGGATGCCATTGTACCCCGATTGCAAATGGGTGTGATGGCATTTCAATTGCCTCTATAATGTTGTCGCCAGTGGTTCCGGAAGCGATGAGTCCGGAGCCCAAACAATCTACTGCCTGATGATGAAAACTGTTTGTATAAGCAAAATCGCCGAGAAGCTTATGAATGCGTGTTTTTTCGGCAAAGGTAACTTTGTGGCTGATATCTCTGCGGGAGGCACTATTTTGCATGTGGTTAATCGTGTCAAAATTCACCTTTTCCAGGTCTTGATAAATAGTACCGCCGCACGCAACGTTTAATATTTGCATACCTCTGCAAATGGCAAGGACAGGTTTTTCTGACGCTAAGATAGCTTTCATGGCGCGAATCTGAAATAAATCCACACCGATATCTGTGTAGCCTATTCCATATTCCGGTTCTTGTCCAAAGAGAAGGGGTGTGATGTCGCCGCCTCCACAGAATAAGAAACCATCACAGAGGGAGACATATTCCTGAATAATGGATTTGGATTTTACCAAGGGTAAGATGATTGGGAGTGCTCCGCAGGATTTTATGGCCTGAATGTAGGAGTCAGTTACATATTGTTTGTTGTCTAAAAGACCGCAGATGATAATACCGATTTTTGTTTGCATATGAAAGAAACCGTCCTTTTTTGAATTTTTGCATTATTATGGCAAGAGTGAACATAGATATTAAAGTGTATTCCTAAGTGGAGGATGTTATACATGTAAAATATAATCTTACGTGTTGCTGATTTGTGTCGCACAAGATGAAAAATATGGCGAAAGGGGTGTGCAATTGTGAAGTTAATAGACATGCACTGTGACACAATTTTTGAGTTGTATCGCAGAAGGAATTTGAAATCAAAACGGAGTGCATTATGTACAGACATGGATTTGGGGCAGAACTCATTATGCGTAGATATCAAGAAAATGAAAATGGCAGATAGTATGGCGCAATTTTTTGCTTGCTTCATTTATATGAAAATGCTTCAGGGAGACCATAGGTTTTCAAAGGGATATCAGTATGCATTGGATATGATTTCGTATGCTAAAGAGGAGTTTCAAAAATATCCGAAAGAAATCACATTAGTAAAGTCATACGAAGAGTTGCTTCGAAATGAAAGAATAGGCAAGATGTCTGCGTTTTTAACGGTGGAAGAGGGTGGAATTGTGGAGAATGACATGGACAGGTTGGACCACCTATATGAAGAAGGCATACGCCTTATGACGCTTCTATGGAATGAGGAGAATTGTATGGGGTATCCAAACAGTCGTGATGGAGAAATGATGAAAAAAGGTCTAAAACCATTTGGGATAGAAGCTGTAGAGCATATGAATGAACTTGGTATGCTTATTGACGTATCGCATATGTCTGACGGCGGTTTTTGGGATGTGCTAAGATATAGCAAGAAACCAGTGGTTGCCTCCCATTCTAATGCAAGGACACTGTGTAATCATCCTAGAAACTTAACTGACGAAATGATTCGTGCACTTTCTGATCATGGTGGTGTGGCTGGACTTAATCTGTATCCGTATTTTGTGAATGAGAACGGAAAAGCGAATGTAGAAGATTTGGTTCGCCATATTGAGCACATGTTTCATGTGGGCGGTGAGAACTTTGTTGCCATTGGAACGGATTTTGACGGGTTTGATGAAGGCGAGCTGGAACTTCAGAATATTGGTGAGATGAACCTTTTATATGAAGCACTTAAAAAACGAAAATTTAACGATGGGCAGATAGAGAAGTTTTGGAAGGGAAATGTGATGAGGGTGATGCGAGAAGTGCTGTGATATTCATGAATTGAAATTTGTGGAATAAGCGCAACAGAAAAAAATTCCAGCAATGTGCTGGAATTTTTCACATCTATTGTTATTTATTAGCTTCAACTTCAGCCATCTTCATCGCGCGAACTTTCATGCAGTGACACAGATGTTTCGAAAGAAGGTAGAGCCTTTTAAGAAGAGTGGAAAATTCAGTTGAAATTTCCACTCTTTTTCTGTTGCAAACATACGTTCGAAGTGATAAGATAAAAGAAAACAAAACATACGTTCGAAAATTGTGGGGAAACGAGTATGCATATTTCAGAAAACATGAATCTTGTAGAGAAACTAAATATCTTATCAGATGCAGCCAAATATGATGTGGCATGTACTTCAAGTGGAAGCGATAGGCAGAACGATGGGACAGGGATAGGTAATTGTGTGAAGGCGGGAATCTGTCATAGTTTTTCGGCGGATGGAAGGTGTATTTCACTACTGAAGATTCTTTTTACCAATGAATGTATCTATGACTGTAAATATTGCATCAATCGTTCTTCCAATGATGTGAAACGTGCCTCCTTTACTCCAGACGAAGTGTGCAATTTAACAATTGAATTTTATCGTCGCAATTATATAGAAGGGTTGTTCCTTAGTTCCGGTGTGTGGAAAAGTCCCAATTTTACCATGGAGATGCTATACCAGACACTTTACAAGCTTCGGACAGAGTATCATTTTCAAGGATATATCCATGTGAAGGCCATTCCTGGAGCGTCCCAGGAGTTAATACAAAAGATGGGATTTCTTGCTGACAGAATGAGTGTGAACTTGGAACTTCCGACGGCAGAAAGTTTGCAGAAATTGGCACCACATAAGAATCGAAAGAATATTTTAATGCCAATGAGGATGGTGCAAAATGGCATGGCAGAGAACAAGCAAGAGATTGCGGTTTGCCGAAATGCTCCTCGTTTTGTTCCGGCAGGACAGAGTACGCAGATGATTATTGGAGCGTCGCCTGAGAATGATTATCAGATACTCAATGTAGCAGAATCTTTATACAAGAATTTTGAGTTAAAGCGAGTGTTCTATTCTGCCTTTATTCATGTGAATGAGGATTCCAATTTACCGGTTAGAACAGATGATGGGCCACCCCTTCTTAGGGAACACCGTCTGTATCAGGCTGACTGGTTATTGCGTTATTACGGGTTCGAAGCAAAGGAACTTCTTTCAGAGAAGAATCCGAATTTCAATGTGCTTATCGATCCGAAATGCAATTGGGCATTGGAACATTTAGAAGTGTTTCCGGTGGAGGTGAATCGCGCAGATTATCAAGTGTTGCTTCGTGTACCTGGTATCGGATATAAGTCTGCATCCAGAATTGTGAAGGCAAGGAGGTTAGGAGTTCTTGATTTTAAGGATTTGAAAAAAATGGGAGTGGTATTAAAGAGAGCACTATATTTTATCACCTGCAGTGGAAGAATGCTGTATCCCACAAAGATAGAACAAGATTATATTTTGCGTAATTTATTGAGTGTAGGAGATAAAGTTCCAATTTCTGTGCAGGAGATGAGTTACAAACAGTTATCATTGTTTGATGATGTCAATTTTAGACAAGAACAATTTTTAAGGAGGCAGATATGAAAAAAGTCTATGTATGCAGCGGAGATATTACGGGAGTTTTTTCTGCAATTTATGATGCGTGGAGAACAAAGCTGCCCGAGGATAGACTGGGAATTGCATTGAAAGGTATGATTGAACAGGAGATGTTTTGTGAGTATATTGAAGTGGAAGAAAGTCAAAAGAAAGCAATTGCAGTAGAAAAACTAATTAAGCGTCATTTGGGAAGCCGGGCTTATTGGAACATTTATCATGCAGTATTATCTCATGACAAAGAAAGAGGAAATGCAATTTTAGGAGCTATGTTAGAGGCGCGAAAGATTCCAAATAGCCAGAGTATTATGGAACACTTGTCTCATCCACAGGTTCACAAACTATTCGAACTTAGTAGAAAGGTTTCTAATGAAGCACATTATTATCGGGAGATTGTACGCTTTTCGGAATTGCAGAATGGGATTTTATTTTCAGAGATTGAACCAAGAAGCCAGATTCTACCTTGCCTTGGTGACCATTTTACCAATCGATTTCCCTTGGAAAATTGGATGATTTATGATAAGACACATCGTATGTTTTTGGTACATGAAAAGGGAAAACGATGGATATTGGCACAGGACGAAGATATGAATGTAGATGCAATTAAATGGTTTTCAGCTACAGAGGCTTTGTATGTGAAACTATGGAGATGCTTTTTTGAGAGTGTTTCAATCAAAGAACGAGAGAGTTACGAGAGGCAGAGACAGCATTTGCCAATACGATATCGGACTCATGTGGTGGAGTTTCAGAATGAATAAGTGAAAGATAATGAAATTTGGATTTGGAGGTAATGTGACTTCGCACCTTTAATTTGTTCCGACATAAGAATAGAATCCGCTTGTTCTTCAGCGGAAGATAGGTTATGATATGCTAATAAAGAAAAAACAGAGGAATGGGTATGCAAATAAAAATATTTCATTATGCACTTGGAATTGTAGCAAGTATTTCGATGATTTTGATATTGTTGATTACCAGTTTTGAAATTGCTGCTTACAGTGATTACGGTTGGTATGAAAAAGAATATGTGAAGTACGAAGTGCTAGACGATTTGGAAATGGAAATAGAGGATGCCATGTATGTCACAGAGGAAATGATGGCATATCTTCGGGGTAACCGAGAAAATCTTGTTGTACATACAGTTGTGGCAGGCGAAGAAAGAGAATTTTTTAATGATAGGGAGAAAGCCCATATGGTAGACGTTCAAAATCTGTTTTTGGGTGGAATGGATATGCGATTAGGTGCGGCTATAGTATTTATTGTAGCGATAGTCGTTCTGATTTTTGCAAAAGCGGACTGGAAGAGAATACTGCCAACATCTTTCTTCATAGGAGTGGGCAGCTTTATAGCAGTGGTAGGAATTCTGGCAGTCTTAATAGCAACTGATTTCAATAAGTATTTTACAATTTTCCACGAAATCTTTTTTGATAACGATTTGTGGATTTTAGACCCGCGAACAGATTTACTTATCCGAATGTTGCCGGAAGGATTTTTCTTCGACATGGTGATTCGGATAGGTGTAATTTTTATAATAGCACTTACTCTATTGTTATGTGTAAGCACTGTCACATTATGTAAACAGAAAGATAAGAAAAACTTCACTTATGTAGAAAAATGTGGTAATATAGAAAGAGCGAGAAAAAATATATTTCAGATGGAGGCTAATATGAATAGTGTAAGACGTGTATACGTGGAAAAAAGACCAGAATATGCTGTTGCGGCAAAATCTTTAAAGCATGAAGTAAAGAGCTATTTGGGCATTAAGACTGTTGAAAATGTTCGAGTACTCATTCGTTATGATGTAGAGAATATTACAGATGCAACATTCGAGACAGCATGTAAGGGTATTTTTTCAGAACCACCGGTAGATATTTTATATAAAGAAAGTTTTCCAATGGGAGAGAGCGACAGAGTATTTTCTGTAGAGTACCTTCCAGGACAATTTGACCAGAGAGCAGACTCGGCGGTACAGTGTGTACAGTTTATCAAGGAAGACGAACTTCCTGTTATTAAATCTGCTACAACATATGTGATCGAGGGAGATATCACAGATGAAGAGTTTGATGCAATTAAAGCACATTGTATCAACCCGGTAGATTCCAGAGAAACGGGACTAGAAAAACCAGAGACACTTATCACAGTATTTGATGAGCCTGAAGATGTGAAAATCTTTGACGGATTTAAAGATATGTCAGAGGCAGATTTAAAGGAATTATATAATTCATTGGGAATGGCTATGACATTCAAAGATTTCTTACATATTCAGAATTATTTTAAGAAGGAAGAAGACAGAGATCCAAGCATGACAGAGATTCGTGTGCTTGATACTTATTGGTCAGACCACTGTCGTCATACAACATTTGCAACAGAGCTTACAGATGTAACGTTTGGCGAAGGTGATTACAAAGAACCAATTGAGAATGCTTACAAACAATATTTGAAAGACCACAGTGAAATCTTTGCCGGAAGAGAGGACAAGTTCGTTTGTTTAATGGATTTGGCTCTTATGGCTATGCGAAGACTTAAATTGGAAGGCAAGTTAGAAGACCAAGAAAAATCAGACGAAATCAATGCTTGTAGTATTGTAGTTCCGGTAGTAGTGGATGGTGTAGAAGAAGAGTGGCTTGTGAACTTCAAAAATGAGACACACAACCATCCTACAGAAATCGAACCATTCGGTGGTGCAGCCACCTGTCTTGGCGGATGTATCCGTGATCCACTTTCTGGACGTACTTATGTATACCAAGCCATGCGTGTAACAGGTGCGGCAGACCCAACCGTATCCGTAAAAGATACATTAAAGGGCAAGCTTCCTCAAAAGAAATTGGTGCGTGAAGCAGCTCACGGTTACAGTTCATATGGTAACCAAATCGGTCTTGCAACAGGTGCAGTAAAAGAAATTTACCATCCAAACTACGTTGCAAAACGTATGGAAATCGGTGCAGTATTAGGTGCAGCTCCAAGAAGAGCCGTTATTCGTGAAACATCTGACCCAGGCGATATCATCATTCTTTTAGGTGGACGTACAGGCCGTGATGGTTGTGGTGGAGCTACAGGTTCATCTAAAGTGCATACAGAAGAATCTATCGAAACTTGTGGTGCAGAAGTACAAAAAGGTAATCCACCAACAGAACGTAAGATTCAACGTTTGTTCAGAAGAGAAGAAGTAAGTAAATTGATTAAAAAATGTAACGACTTTGGTGCAGGTGGTGTATCTGTAGCAATCGGTGAATTAGCAGATGGTCTTCAGATTAACCTTGATAAAGTGCCAAAGAAATATGCAGGTCTTGACGGAACAGAGATTGCCATTTCAGAATCACAAGAACGTATGGCAGTTGTGGTAGATCCAAAAGACGTTGCAGAGTTTATGGGTTATGCAAAAGAAGAGAACTTAGAAGCAGTAGAAGTTGCTGTTGTAACAGAGGAACCAAGATTAGTACTTTCATGGAGAGGCAAAGAAATTGTAAATATTTCACGTGCATTCCTTGATACAAACGGTGCTCACCAAGAGACAACAGTTGCTGTGGATATTCCAAATAAAGAAGACAGCATTTTAGTCAAAGAAGAAGTGGCAGATGTAAAAGCAAAATGGCTTGAGACCCTTTCAGACTTAAATGTTTGTTCACAAAAAGGTCTTGTGGAAATGTTTGACGGTTCCATCGGAGCAGGCTCTGTATTCATGCCACACGGTGGAAAATATCAGATGACAGAGACACAGGCTATGGTAGCAAAATTACCAGTATTAACAGGAAAATGTGATACTGTAACCATGATGAGTTTTGGATACGATCCATACCTTTCAAGCTGGAGCCCATATCACGGAGCAGTGTATGCAGTGTTAGAATCTGTGGCTAAAATTGTTGCAAACGGTGGGGATTACAGTAAGATTCGTCTCACATTCCAAGAATATTTCAGACGTATGAGCGAGGATCCATCAAGATGGAGCCAACCATTTGCAGCACTTCTTGGTGCATATGATGTGCAATTAGGATTGGGACTTCCATCTATCGGTGGAAAAGACAGTATGTCAGGAACATTCCAAGACATTGACGTACCACCAACATTGGTATCCTTTGCAGTAGATGTTGCTACAGAGAAAGACATCATCACACCAGAATTAAAAGCAGCCGGAAACAAGCTAGTATGGATGAAGGTTGAAAAAGATGCTTATGACTTGCCTGTTTATAGTCAAGTTATGGACCAATACGGAAAATTCCGTGATGATATCCAAAATGGAAATATCGTATCTGCTTACACATTAGACAGACACGGTATTGCAGCAGCAGTAAGCAAGATGGCATTCGGTAACGGCATGGGTGTTAAGATTTGCGACTGTGTAGATAAGAATGATTTATTTGCTCCTGCATTTGGTGATATCATTGCAGAAGTACCTGCAGATAAGGTGGATGCACTTACAATTAATTATACAGTAATTGGTGAAGTAACAGGCGATGCAGCAATTACTTATGGTGATATGACAATTGCGTTAAGCGATGCTGTAGAGACATGGAAAGCGCCACTTGAAAAAGTATTTGCTACAGTAGCAGGTGCTTACGAACCAACACCGGTAGAAGAAAAGCTTTACAAAGCAGACAGCATTTATGTATGTAAAAATAAAGTTGCAAAGCCAACTGTATTTATTCCTGTATTCCCAGGAACCAATTGTGAATACGACAGTAGAAAAGCGTTTGAACGCGCTGGTGCAAACGTAATCACAAAGGTATTCAAGAACATGGATGCAAACGATATTCGTGAATCTGTTGTGGAATTTGAAAAAGCCATTTCACAGGCACAGATGATTATGTTCCCAGGTGGATTTAGTGCAGGGGATGAACCGGACGGTTCCGCGAAATTCTTTGCAACTGCATTCCAGAATGCGAAGCTGAAAGAAGCAGTGGAAAAACTTTTGAAT
Source organism: Faecalimonas sp. (assembly GCA_045545895.1). Classification (GTDB taxonomy): domain Bacteria; phylum Bacillota; class Clostridia; order Lachnospirales; family Lachnospiraceae; genus Faecalimonas. The sequence goes on along the minus strand of JAZQBW010000069.1, from coordinate 21,936 downwards.
GAAAGAGATGGTCTTGCACTTGGTATCTGTAACGGATTCCAGGCACTTATTAAACTTGGTTTAGTGCCATATGGTAAGATCTGCGGACAGACAGAAGGCTCTCCAACACTTACATATAATACCATCGGACGTCATATTTCCAAGATGGTTTATACAAAAGTGGTAACCAACAAATCACCATGGTTACAAGGGGCTGAGCTTGGCGGTGTTTACACAAACCCAGCTTCACACGGTGAAGGACGTTTTGTAGCTCCGGAGGCAGTTCTTGATGAACTCTTTGCAAATGGACAGGTTGCAACACAGTACTGTAACCTTGATGGAGTAATCACCATGGATGAAGAGTGGAATCCAAACGGATCCTTTAGAGCAATTGAAGGTATCACAAGTCCGGACGGACGTGTACTTGGTAAGATGGCTCACTCAGAACGTCGTGGAGATTCTGTTGCAATCAATATTTATGGAGAACAAGACCTTAAGATTTTCGAATCAGGTGTGAAATATTTTAAATAGGTAATGTTTTATGAGCAAAACGGATAGGGCGACTCTATCCGTTTTGTTTTTAGTAAATGAAAAAATATAGATTGATTGCGTAAAAATATTGACTTCCACGCTTTGTCGCTTTATAATGACAAAGTGCAAAAAAAGTGTAAAAACTTTAATTTAAGGAGGAATTGCAATATGTCATATGTAGATGAGATCATTCAATTAGTAGTAGAGAAAAACCCAGGCGAAGCAGAATTCCACCAAGCAGTAAAAGAAGTATTGGAATCACTTCGTGTTGTAGTAGAAGCAAATGAAGAAAAATACAGAAAAGATGCATTGCTTGAAAGATTGGTTGAACCGGAAAGAATTGTAATGTTCCGCGTTCCGTGGGTAGACGATAACGGTCAAGTGCAAGTAAACAAAGCATACCGTGTACAATTCAACAGTGCAATTGGACCATATAAGGGAGGTATCCGCCTTCACCCATCAGTAAACTTAAGCATTATCAAATTCTTAGGTTTTGAACAAACATTTAAGAACTCTTTGACTGGACTTCCAATCGGTGGTGGTAAAGGTGGTTCTGACTTTGATCCAAAGGGAAAATCAGACAGAGAGATTATGGCATTCTGCCAAAGCTTTATGACAGAATTATGTAAACATATCGGCGCAGATACAGACGTTCCGGCTGGTGATATTGGAACAGGCGCAAGAGAAATCGGTTATATGTACGGACAATACAAACGTATCCGTAACGTATACGAAGGCGTACTCACAGGTAAAGGTTTAAGCTATGGTGGTTCTTTGGCCAGAAAAGAAGCAACTGGATATGGATTATTATATTTCACAAATGAAATGTTAAAATTAAACGGAATCGAATTGGCTGGTAAAACAGTTGCAATTTCAGGTTCAGGTAATGTTGCAACCTATGCTGCAGAAAAAGCAACTCAATTAGGCGCAAAAGTTGTTACAGTCAGTGATTCAACAGGTTGGGTATATGATCCGGAAGGTATTGACCTTGCAGCATTAAAAGAAATCAAAGAAGTGAAACGTGCTCGTTTAACAGAATACAAAAACTACCGTCCAAATTCAGAATATCATGAAGGTCGTGGCGTATGGTCTGTGAAAGTTGATATTGCACTTCCATGTGCAACTCAAAACGAGTTACATCTCGAAGATGCAAAAGCATTGGTTGCAAATGGCGTCATTGCAGTTGCAGAAGGTGCTAACATGCCTACAACACTAGAAGCAACACACTACTTACAAGAACATGGTGTTATCTTTGCTCCTGGTAAAGCTGCTAACGCAGGTGGTGTAGCTACATCAGCACTCGAAATGTCACAAAACAGCGAACGCCTTAGCTGGTCATTTGAGGAAGTGGATGCAAAACTTCAGACGATTATGGTAAATATCTGCCACAATGCAGATGCTGCTGCTAAGAAATATGGATTCGCAGGCAACTATGTAGTAGGTGCTAATATTGCCGGATTTGAAAAAGTTGTAGACGCTATGACAGCACAGGGAATTGTGTAAGATTCCAAGGTGTGGATTTGTAAAAAAAGTTGCAAAATTCTTTGAAAAAAGTGTTGACATGCTTTGAAAATAATGATAATATAACGAAGTCGGTTGCGCGAGTGACCGACTTCATATGGGATCATAGCTCAGCTGGGAGAGCACCTGCCTTACAAGCAGGGGGTCATAGGTTCGAGCCCTATTGGTCCCATTTTGCAACAGAATATGTTGTATATGGCGGGATAGCTCAGTTGGCTAGAGCATACGGTTCATACCCGTAGTGTCGCTGGTTCAAATCCAGTTCCCGCTACTTGAAAAGGACATCTGAAAAGATGTTCTTTTTTGTTTATATCCCTTTTCGAAGTTGAGGGGATGTGTTAAGATACTTTACAGAAACAAATTCAAATTTGAACGAACGCAGAATAATCTAAAAGGAGACAAATATCATGAACAATAGATCAAGAAAAACATTGCATTTAGTAGCTGGAATCTATCTGCTATATCTTGCATTTCAATTGTTATCAGAAGTAGGAGAAAACGGAAATCCGGCGGTATCTATTATTGGAGGAATTGCATTTGTGATAGCAGGTGGATATTTGGTTTTTAACTTTATTCGAGCTTTAAGGAATGAGTTTGAAGAATCATATGACGAATCATGCGAAGTGGTTGACGAGGAGTCGGTGGTGAAAAATGAAGATGAAGAACTGACAGAAGTTACAGTTGAAATGAAAGAGGAGGACACAACATGCGAGTAGGTTTGGGATATGATGTTCATAAATTAGTAGAAGGAAGAGATTTAATTATCGGTGGAGTCAATATTCCGTATGAAAAGGGACTTTTAGGACACTCCGATGCAGATGTATTATTACATGCGATTTCAGATGCATTACTAGGTGCGGCTGCACTTGGGGATATCGGAAAGCATTTTCCGGACACAGATCCGAAATACAAGGGGGCTGACAGTTTGAAGCTGTTAGAACATGTGGGACAACTTTTGGAAGAGAATCTTTATATTATTGAAAATATAGATGCAACGATTATTGCACAGCGCCCGAAGATGGCACCACATATTCAAACTATGCGAGAGAATATTGCAGAGGCGTTGGGAATCGAAGTAGACCAAGTCAATGTGAAAGCGACAACGGAAGAAGGACTTGGTTTTACGGGAACAGGAGAAGGGATTTCTTCGCAGGCAGTTTGTCTGATTGAGAAAATGACCAATTTCCAAAGCGTGATGGTTGCAGATGAGAAGGGTGAAAATTGCGCCAACTGCACAGGTTGCAGAAAATTGTAATGAAGATATGCAGCAAACAGACTGCAGAGAATCGTAATAAGAACAGGGGATGTATATGATACTCCGAAAATTAGAAAAGCAAGAACATATTAAGACAAGAAAACTTTGGGAAGAAGTTTTTACAGAAGACACACCAGAGTTTCTCGATTACTATTATTCTGTGAAAACATTAGAAAATGAAATCTATGTGATTGAAGAGGATGACAAAATCGTATCCATGCTTCATCTGAATCCATATCAGATGAGAATAGGAAATGATATATTTCAGACCCATTATATTGTGGCAGTTGCTACAGATGAGAATTATCGCAAAAGAGGTTATATGGCTGCACTTCTAAACCACACGATGCAAGTGATGAAGGATAGAGGGGAACCATTTACATTCTTAATGCCGGCAGCAGAGGCAATTTACAAGCCTTTTGGATTTGAGTTCATCTATGAGCAGAAGAGAGGATACATCACAGGAAAAGCTTATAAAGATGATGGAATGAAGTTTGAGTTGGCAGAGCAAAAAGATTGTCAGGAGATTGCAGATTTTACAAATGAACTTCTAAGGGAGTACGATGTTGTAACATGGCGTGATGCCTCTTATTATGAGACCTTGCTTCAGGAGCAGGCAAGTGAAAATGGCGGAATTCTTCTCGCAAAGAGACATGGCAGATTAGAAGGTGTTTTTGTGTTTGCAAAAATTGAAAACAAAGATGGACAAAATTCAAAGTCTCAGAGAATCGAAATCCGCGAACCTCTATTTAAACAGAAAGAGATTCTGGAGTATGCAGTTTATTGTCTCACAGAGGATGAAACCAGCTCAGTTTTCTGTACTGGTTACGGCAATGAAACAAAACCAATGATTATGGCGAAAGTGCTCAGCACTGATTTTAAGGAGAACCTAAAAAAATTGAAAGTTTTTCTGAATGAAGTGGTTTAAAAGGTTGACAAAACTTGGTATTTTTCATAAAGTTGAATAAGTAGAAGAGGAGGAATCGAAATGAAAGTTTATAATACATTATCGAAGAGAAAAGAAGAATTTGTTCCATTGGAAGAGGGCAAGGTGAAGATGTATGTTTGCGGACCTACCGTATACAATTTCATTCACATCGGAAATGCCAGACCAATGATTGTGTTTGATACAGTGAGACGTTACTTTGAATACAAAGGATATGACGTGAATTATGTATCCAACTTTACAGACGTGGATGATAAGATCATCAAAAAAGCAATCGAAGAGGGAACAACTTCAGATGAAGTGTCTAAGAGATTTATTGAAGAATGCAAGAAGGATATGGCAGGAATGAATGTAAAACCGGCTACCACACATCCTCTTGCTACTGAAGAAATCGATGGCATGATTGAGATGATTCAGTCTCTTATTGAAAAGGGATACGCTTATGTGGTAAATGGAACCGTATATTTCCGTACAAGATTGTTTAAACCATATGGAAAATTGTCTCACAAGAACTTGGATGATCTACAGTCCGGCGGACGTTCTCTTTTGGTAACAGGAGAAGATGAAAAAGAAGATCCATTGGATTTCGTGTTATGGAAGCCAAAGAAAGAAGGAGAACCGGCATGGGAGTCACCATGGTGTGATGGACGTCCGGGATGGCATATTGAATGCTCTGTAATGTCTAAGAAATATTTGGGTGACCAGATTGATATCCATGCAGGTGGCGAAGACTTGGTATTCCCTCATCATGAAAATGAGATTGCACAGAGTGAAGCGGCAAATGGGAAAGAATTTTCCAAGTACTGGATGCACAATGCATTCTTAAACATTGATAATCGTAAGATGTCAAAGTCACTGGGCAATTTCTTTACCGTTCGTGAAATCAGTGAACAATATGACTTACAGGTACTTCGTTTTTTCATGTTAAGTGCCCATTACAGAAGCCCATTAAACTTTAGTGCAGAACTTATGGAATCTTCTAAAAATGCGTTAGAGCGTATTGTGACAGCAGTTTCTAATCTGAAGCATATATTGGGTGCAGCTACAGTAGAGGCTCTTACAGAAGAAGAAACAGCGTTGAATGAGAAAATTCAGGAATTTGTATCTGGATTTGAAGCGGCTATGGAGGATGACTTTAATACGGCTGATGCCATTGCTTCTGTATTTGAACTGGTTAAGTTTGCAAATACAACTGCAACGAGCGCAAATTCTAAGGAATTTTTGCAAGGTTTGTATGACAAGATTGTAACCCTTACAGACATTCTCGGATTAATTGTGGAAAAAGAAGAAGAGCTCTTAGCAGAAGATATCGAGGCTTTGATTGAAGAGCGTCAGGCTGCAAGAAAAGCGAAGAACTTCCAAAGAGCGGATGAAATTCGTAACGAGTTATTGGAAAAGGGCATCATCTTAGAGGATACCCGTGAAGGAGTAAAATGGAAAAGAGCGTAGGATTCGAATTTGATTCTTATATGCGAGAGTTGTTTGAGATGGAAGAGGTGGATATTAACACATATTCACCTCTTACATTGGCGTATATAGGAGATTGTGTATTTGACCTGATTATTAAAAATTTGGTAATCAGTCATGGTAATAAACAAGTAAGTAAACTGCACAAAGAGACAAGCAGTCTTGTTCAGGCTTCCACTCAATCTCTTATGATGCGTAAAATACAAGAACAATTAACAGAAGAAGAAACATCTGTCTATAAACGTGGACGTAATGCCAAGTCTATTACACCTGCAAAGAATCAATCCATTACGGATTATCGCAGAGCCACTGGATTCGAGGCACTTTTGGGGTATTTGTATCTGCAAAAAGAGTGGAAGCGCATGCTGGATTTGGTGAAAATTGGATTGGATAGTCTTGATGTAAAAAAGTAGGTATATGAGTAGAAAAGTAAGGCTATGTGCAGAAGCTGTGTCAGGGAAAGGGTAAGTATGAGTGAAGAAGTAAAGGTAAAGAGCCTTATCATTGAAGGACGGAATGCAGTTATCGAGGCATTTCGCTCTGGTAAACCAATTGATAAATTATTTGTTTTAGATGGATGTCAGGACGGTCCTATTCGTACCATTGTCCGTGAGGCGAAAAAGCACGACACAATCTTAAAGTTTGTGGCAAAGGACAGATTGGATCAATTGTCTGAGACAAAGAAACATCAGGGTGTGATTGCATATGCAGCCGCCTATGAGTATTCAGAGGTAGAGGATATGTTTGCATTGGCTAAGGAAAGAGGGGAAGACCCATTTATCCTGTTGCTTGACAACATTGAAGACCCACATAATCTTGGAGCTATCGTCCGTACTGCCAATCTGGCGGGTGCCCACGGAGTAATTATTCCAAAGCATCGTGCGGTAGGACTTACGGCAACTGTGGCAAAGACATCTGCAGGAGCACTTAATTATACACCGGTTGCCAAGGTGACGAATCTTGCTAAGACGATGGAGGAACTGAAGGAACGGGGACTTTGGTTCGTTTGTGCAGATATGGGTGGCGAGAGCATGTATCGCCTGAATCTAACCGGACCAATCGGACTTGTAATTGGAAATGAAGGGGAAGGCGTTAGTCGTCTTGTGAAAGAAAAGTGTGATTTTATTGCATCGATTCCAATGAAAGGCGATATCGATTCATTGAATGCATCTGTAGCAGCAGGTGTACTTGCATATGAAATCGTGAGACAACGTTTAAAATAATATGAATAAATATGACAAGATGACGGATGAGCAGTTGATTCAGAGATTGCGAAATGGAGAAACAGCCATCACAGATTATATTATGGACAAGTACAAACATGTTGTCCGGAAAAAAGCAAAGGCAATGTATCTCTTGGGTGGCGAAAATGACGATCTGATCCAAGAAGGAATGATAGGCCTATTTAAAGCGGTTCGCGATTACGATGAAAGTCAGGAGACTTCTTTTTATAGTTTTGCAGAACTTTGCATTTCAAGACAAATATATACGGCAATCAAGCTGTCCCAAAGACAAAAGCATATGCCGCTTAATTCTTACATTTCCCTGTACTCCCAAGGGGAGGACAATGAGGAAGATAGGCAGACACCTTTAATAGAAAAGCTCCAAACTGTGAAGGACAATAACCCGGAAGAGTTGTTTTTGGATAAGGAGTATTTTTCTGCAATGGAGCAGGAGCTGAAGCAAAAATTGAGTGATTTGGAAAGCAGAGTGTTGCATTTACATCTTATGGGAGAGGATTATCGTTCCATTGCAAGATTGTTAGATAAAAGTCCTAAGTCCATAGACAATGCTTTGCAAAGAATTAAGCAAAAAACGTTTGACATTCTTTCCAACGTATTGTAGTATATATAGGTACTGTCAAAGACAGTCTGCTGATGTGGCGCAGTCGGTAGCGCGTCGCCTTGGTAAGGCGGAGGTCACGGGTTCAAGTCCCGCCATCAGCTGGAACAGAGGTTGGTTTAGAAGCTCAAAGAGTTTTTAAACCAACTTTTTTTACTTGTTCTGATAAGTAATATATGGTAAAATAACATGATAATGTAAATGACTTGAGGAGGGCTACTATGGAAAAAGAAGTAGTTTCAAAGAATTTTATAGAGCAGGAAATTAAAAAAGATTTAAGAGAAGGTGTGTATGATACTGTTGTTACAAGATTTCCACCGGAACCAAATGGATATCTGCATATTGGACATGCCAAATCCATATTATTAAACTATGGACTGGCACAAAAGTACAACGGAAAGTTTCATATGCGTTTTGATGATACCAACCCAACAAAGGAAAAGATTGAATTCGTAGAATCAATCAAAGAAGATATTAAGTGGCTGGGAGCTGATTGGAAAGAAAATTTATTCTTTGCATCAGATTATTTTGAAGCCATGTACGAATGTGCGGTGAAATTGATAAAAAAAGGTAAGGCATATGTGTGTGATCTTTCACCGGAAGAAATCCGTGAATATAGGGGTACTCTTACAGAACCTGGAAAGAACAGTCCATACCGTGATCGTACAGTGGAAGAGAACCTGGAACTGTTTGAGGCCATGAAGAATGGTGAATTTGAAGACGGAGAAAGAGTACTTCGTGCTAAGATTGATATGGCGTCTCCGAATATTAACATGCGTGACCCGATTATCTATCGTGTGGCACATATGACTCACCATAATACGGGAGATAAGTGGTGCATTTATCCAATGTATGATTTCGCCCATCCAATCGAGGATGCCATTGAGAAAATCACTCACTCTATTTGTACATTGGAATTTGAAGACCACAGACCGTTATATGATTGGGTAGTGAAAGAATGTGAATTTAGCCCGGCACCTAGACAGATTGAATTTGCAAAATTGTATTTAACCAATGTGGTTACCGGTAAAAGATATATTAAGAAATTGGTAGAAGAAGGCATTGTGGACGGTTGGGATGACCCAAGATTGGTTTCTATTGCAGCACTTAGAAGACGTGGATTCACACCGGAGTCTTTGAAGATGTTTGTAGAAATGTGTGGAGTTTCTAAGAGCAATAGTTCTGTTGATTATGCAATGTTAGAGTACTGCATTCGTGAAGACTTAAAGATGAAAAAGCCACGTATGATGGCAGTATTAGACCCAATCAAACTAATTATTGACAACTATCCGGAAGGACAGGTTGAATATTTAGATGTAGCAAACAATCTGGAAAACGAAGAATTGGGCTCCAGAAAAGTTCCATTCTGTAGAGAATTATATATTGACAGAGAAGACTTTATGGAAGAACCACCAAAGAAATATTTCCGCTTGTTCCCTGGTAACGAAGTTCGTCTAATGCATGCATATTTTGTAAAATGTGAAAGCTTCGTGAAAGATGAAACGGGAAAAGTAACAGAGATTCATTGTACTTATGATCCAGAGACAAAATGTGGAACCGGATTTACAGGACGTAAGGTAAAAGGAACCATTCACTGGGTACCGGCTCCATACGCAACAAAAGCGGAAGTACGTCTGTATGAAAATATTGTGGATGAAGAAAAAGGGGTATACAACAAAGAAGATGGCTCATTGAACCTTAATCCGAATTCATTAACAGTATTAAAGGAATGCTACTTAGAACCAAGTTTTGATGATGTAAAGGCTTATGATAGTTTTCAGTTTGTAAGACACGGATATTTCTGTGTAGATGCAAAGGATTCAAGACCAGATGCATTGGTGTTTAATCGAATTGTATCATTAAAAAGTTCGTTTAAATTACCAAAATAAGACAAGTGTTGGGGCGAAGGGTAAGCTTTCGCCCCTTGTTTGATAGAAGATTCTGAAAGAAAGGGAGGGATGCACATGGATTTCAAACCGGTAAAAAAGGCGAAGAAAGGGATCTTTCATTTGATATTCAGTAGAATTACAATATTGTTGGTTCTGCTTTTGATTCAATTGTACATCTTTGCTGCCATGATTACATGGCTGCATGATTATGTCACATATATTCAGGTGATGTTTTTACTGTTGGAAATTGTATCGGTAATTTATATTATCAACAGTAAGAGTAATCCAGCATTTAAAATCACATGGATTTTATTGATCTTCACCCTTCCGTTCTTTGGAACTGCATTTTATATTTTTATGAAGATTATGCCGGGAACCGGATTGATTCAAAAGCGACTGTCAGATTTGACGCTGCTTACGAGAGAATACATGAAGCAGGATGCTGATACGTTGGAGTCCCTTCGTATTTCCAAACCGGCAAATGCAAACCTTGCTCACTATCTCAGCAATCAGGTAGGGTTCCCGGTACATCGGAATACGGCGGTGAAATATTTCCCGTCAGGGGAAACAAAATTTGAGGAGATGAAAGCGCAACTTCGTAAGGCCCAGCGATTTATTTTTCTGGAATATTTTATTGTAGAAGATGGGTTCATGTGGGATTCTATTCGAAATATTTTGATTGAGAAGGTGAAAGAGGGAGTCGAGGTACGTTTCATGTATGATGGTATGTGTAGCATGAGAGCACTGCCATATAATTATGAAAAACAGATGCGAAAATATGGAATCAAGTGTAAAATTTTCAGCCCAATCACTCCGATTATCTCTTCCTATCAGAATAATCGGGACCATAGAAAAATCTGTGTAATCGATGGAAACATAGGATTTACAGGGGGCGTCAACCTTGCAGATGAGTACATCAACGAAAAGGAACGATTTGGCCATTGGAAGGATTCTGCTATCATGTTAGAGGGAGAAGCAGTACAAAATCTGACGATTCTCTTTCTTCAGATGTGGAATGTCAGTGAAAGAAAGCCAGAAGATTATACCAAATATCTGACTCCAAGGTCATTGGATGTTAAGCGAGAGTTGGGCTATGTTCTTCCTTATGGGGATAGTCCGTATGACAATGAGATTATAGGGGAGCAAGTATACCTCCATATTTTGAATCATGCCAAGAAATATGTGCACATTATGACACCATATCTGATTTTGGATAACGAGATGCTCACAACCCTTGCCTTTGCCGCAAAATGCGGAATTGAGGTGATTATCATTATGCCTCATATTCCAGACAAGTGGTATGCGTTTATTTTGGCAAAAACATATTATGAAGAATTGATTCAGGCGGGAGTGCAAATCTATGAATACACACCGGGATTTGTTCATGCCAAAGTATTCGTTTCGGATAATGATACGGCTACGGTAGGAACCATTAATCTAGATTATCGAAGCATGTATCATCATTTTGAATGTGGAGTGTTTGTGTATAACAACCCAGTTATCTGGGAGGTCGAGAAAGATTTTCAGGAAACACTGAAAAAGTGTGAAAAAGTCACGTTAACAGGCTTAAAAAAGAGAAATGTGGTGGAACGAATTCTGGGACGAATTCTAAGATTGGTTGCGCCGCTTATGTAAAATGATGTAAAACTGAAAAAAATATTTTACATCAGTTTTAAAATGTAGTATAATTCATCTGTATTTTATGAAGACTAAATGAATATAAATTAGTACAAGATGGGAGACGATCACATGGAAAGAAGAGTAGGAACAGTTTCGAGAGGAATCAGATGTCCAATCATCAGAGAAAATGATAATTTGGCTGATATCGTAGTAGAAAGTGTTTTGGGAGCAGCGGAAAGTGAAGGATTTGAGTTAAGAGACAGAGATGTTATCTCAATTACAGAATCTATCGTTGCAAGATCACAAGGTAATTACGCATCTGTTAACGCAATTGCTGAAGATGTAAAGGCAAAGTTAGGCGGAGAGACAATCGGAGTTATTTTCCCAATTTTATCAAGAAATAGATTTGCGATTTGCTTGAGAGGAATCGCAATGGGTGCAAAAAAAGTGGTTTTGATGCTTAGCTACCCAAGTGATGAAGTTGGTAATGCTTTGTTAACATATGACCAATTGGATGATGCAGGAATTAACCCATATAGCGATGTGTTGACATTAGAAAAATATAGAGCATTGTTTGGTGAGAATAAACACGAATTCACAGGCGTTGATTATGTGGAGTACTATAGTCAGATTATTCAGGATGCTGGTGCAGAAGTGGAAGTAGTTTTTGCTAACAATCCAAGAGTGATTTTGGACTATACTAAGAATGTATTGAACTGTGATATTCATACCCGTGTAAGAACAAAACGTATCTTACGTGAGAATGGAGCAGAAAGAGTATGTGGATTAGATGATATTTTAACAGCTCCTATTAATGGAAGTGGTTACAATAAAAAGTATGGCCTCCTTGGTTCTAATAAATCAACAGAAGATACCATTAAATTGTTCCCGAATGAATGTTTTGATTTAGTAGAGAATATTCAAAAACAAATCTTAGACAAGACAGGAAAACATGTGGAAGTAATGGTTTACGGAGACGGAGCATTCAAAGATCCACAAGGAAAGATTTGGGAATTGGCTGACCCAGTAGTATCACCGGCATACACAGCAGGTTTAGTGGGAACACCAAATGAATTAAAGTTAAAATATCTTGCAGATAATGATTTTGCTGACCTTAGCGGTGAAGCATTGAAGGAGGCAATCTCACAGAGAATTAAAGAAAAGAATGATAATCTTGTAGGTGATATGGCTTCTCAAGGTACAACTCCAAGACAATTAACAGATCTTATCGGTTCGCTTTGTGACCTTACAAGCGGTTCCGGAGATAAGGGTACACCAGTTGTATTGGTACAAGGATATTTTGACAACTATACAAACTAGTTGAAAGAGAATCTATCAAATGATGCAGCTACGCATTTCGCGTAGCTGTTTTTTGTATCCAAGTTGTACTGCACTTGCTGGTGTATAATTGTTATTGGACATTGGATAGTGGAATTCAATATGTTATGTCCAAATATTTATGTGTTGATAGTTTTAAGTCATAAATATGGAGAAATATCTATATCTTAATAGTAATCGAAAAATGCGGAGCATTACGGATGAAACGATTTATAGCATTATTGTTAGGTATTGTATTATGTGTACAGCCGGTTTTTGCAGAAGAAACGACAGGAGAATCATCCGGCATTGAAGTGTCAGCCCCGTCGGCCCTGCTTATGGAGGCGTCCACAGGGCAAGTGATTTACGAAAAAGATGCAGACTCGAAGCGTCCTCCGGCCAGTGTTACCAAAATCATGACCCTATTACTGATTTTTGACGCATTGGACGCTGGCAAGATAAAATTGGAGGATGAGGTGACTACTTCTGAGTATGCAGCTTCTATGGGTGGCTCTCAGGTGTTTTTGGAACCCGGGGAGGTACAGACAGTGGATACACTTATTAAATGCATTGCTGTGGCAAGTGCAAATGATGGGTGTGTTACTATGGCAGAGTACATAAGTGGAAGTGAGGAAGTGTTTGTACAACAAATGAATGAACGTGCCAAAGAACTTGGAATGACAAATACTCATTTTGTAAATTGCAATGGCCTAGATGCAGAGGGACATCTTACCACAGCAAGAGATATTGCACTAATGTCACGAGAATTAATTACAAAGTATCCTGCCATACGGGATTACTGTATGATTTGGCAGGAGAATATCACTCATACAACAAGGAAAGGCTCCAGCGAATTTGGACTTTCTAATACAAATAAGTTGGTGCGTCACTATGAATACGCAACAGGGCTGAAGACTGGTTCCACCAGTCAGGCGAAGTTCTGCATCTCAGCAACTGCCCAGAAGAATGATATGGAACTTATTGCAGTGATTATGGCAGCAGATGATAGCAAAATCCGCAATAAGGATGCAGTGACACTTTTAAATTATGGATTTGGAAAATGTAACATTTATAAAGAGGAAAAGTCACCGAAGATGAAGCCGATAGAGGTAAAACGAGGCGAAGAAAAACAGGTAGAAGTATTGCAAAAGACTCCATTTATCTATGTGGATGTGTCAGGAGCAGATTTAAATGCCATCGAGAGAAAGGTTGAGATGAAGGAACTGGTGGCTCCTATCAAAAAAGGAGAAACAGTAGGAGTTGCACGTTACTATCTGAATGGAACAGAAATCGGAAGTGCAGAGATTGTTGCGGCGGAAGATGTTGGTAAGATTCGTTATATGGGGGCACTTCAGAATGTAATGGAAATATTTTTTCATATTTAAATAAAAACATAAACCACCCTGTAATATATATTGTTTTGAACATTTCGGTTTCCGTATTAGCTTCAAAACAATATATATTACAGGGTGGTCTTGTTTTATTAGAAATTATAACAACTGTATTCCATTTTCTAATGCGTGTTTCACAATATGCTCTGGCCAGGTGGAAGATTGAACTTCTCCAATATGAGCCTTGCGCAGGCAGAACATACAAATACGAGACTGACCAAGTCCACCGCCGATAGTATATGGCAGTTCGTGGTTTAGAAGTGCTTTTTGGAAATCCAATTTAGCACGGTCTTCGCACCCTGCTATTTTAAGCTGACGCATCAAAGCTTCTTCATCTACACGAATTCCCATGGATGATAATTCCAACGCAATGTCAAGAACCGGATAGTAGACAATGATGTCACCGTTTAATTCCCAATCATCATAGTCTGGTGCACGGCCATCGTGCTTTTCTCCCGAAGCTAGATATTTTCCGATTTGTGAAATAAATACGGCACCTTTGTCTTTTGCAATCAGATATTCTCTTTCTTTGCCGGTCTTATCAGGATAGAGGTCTTCCAATTCCTGCGAGGTGATGAAAGTGATTTCTTCCGGTAAAATCGGTTCTATGTAATTATATCTTCTAGAAATATAGCTTTCTGTTTCTTTTAATGCGGCATATACTTTGCGAACCGTGTACTCCAATGTTTCCATGTTGCGTTCTTCTTTGGAAATGACCTTTTCCCAGTCCCATTGGTCAACGTAGAGGGAATGGATGTTGTCTGTATCTTCATCGCGACGAATGGCATTCATATCAGTGTAAAGTCCTTCGCCAGAATGGAAGCCGTAGCGTTTTAATGCATAGCGTTTCCATTTGGCAAGAGAGTGCACGATTTCAACCATGCTGTCATCTTGTTCTTTGATTCCAAACGCAACCGGACGTTCTACTCCATTTAAGTTATCATTGAGTCCGGATTCCGGCTTTACAAACAATGGGGCAGATACACGTGTTAAATGTAATGATTTTGCAAGTGCCCTTTCAAAATGGTCTTTGATTTCTTTTATTGCTACCTCTGTTTCACGAATGGTAAGTGGTGACTGGTAGCCTTCTGGTATCAGTAAATGTTCCATAACTAATCTCTCCTTTAGCAATCAGTATCAGTGTATTCTCATTCCTTATTATATGTCAAGAAGTTTTTGGTAAAAACATGAAAACGAATATTTTCTTGAGAAACAACATAGATTGATATAGTGGGAATTTGGCAGAACGGAGGCGGCAGCATGCACATGGATAAGGATGAAAGGCAAGAAAATGTGTTGACAATACTAGAGTATCTGGATAGAAGAAAAGGAAAGCAAAGTATTGACCAAAATGGAGCAGAATGCTATGATACATGAATGAGACGTATTCTAGATACAAAGGAGATTGAAAGATGGCATTATTAAAAGAATGGAGAGACGCAGCTTATTCACAAGAAATGGATCAAGGAGCTCTGCAAAGATTTTGGGGAACTTATTTTGAGATTGAAAAAGGGATTTATGAACAATTGCTTACTAATCCGGATGAAGAAGTAAAAGGAACGGTAAAAGAGCTTGCTAATAAATACGGCATCGAAGTATTTACAATGACAGGTTTCTTAGACGGAATTAACGATAGTTTAAAAGAAGAGAATCCAATTGAAGAGATGGAAGAAGATACAGTGGTAAGCCTTGCATTTGACAAGGAAAAACTTTATAAAAACATGGTTGCAGCAAAAGCTGACTGGTTATATGAACTGCCACAGTGGGATAACATCTTTTCAGAGGAAAAGAGAAAAGAATTATATAAAGAGCAAAAAGCTTCCGGAACAATCCGTAAAGAAAAGAAAGTGGGAAGAAATGACCCATGTCCATGTGGAAGTGGTAAGAAGTATAAAAAATGTTGTGGTAGATAATGATGGAAACAGGATTTGTGGCTTTAGGGATTCTAAGTGTGTTATATTATGTATGCCTTGCATGGTATACGAAAAAATTAAATAGCACATTTGCATGGTTTTGGTTGGTGTTTGGTGCGCTGAACATAGCTCTCGGTAGCCTGATAGGCTGGGCACCTTCGTGGGTGGATTATGTCATAGTTGGTGTATCTACGATCCTTTGGATTGTATTTGGGGCTATAGAGTTATTGATCTTATGTGCAATGGTGGTATTGCCTCAAAATAGATTAAAATACATTGTTATCTTGGGTGCTCAGATACGAGGAAAGCAGATTACCGGTTCTCTCAAGCGTCGGCTAGACAGAGGACTTCGTTATTTGCAAGAGAATCCGGATACCATATGCATTCTCTCAGGTGGAAAAGGAAGAGGAGAGGATATTTCCGAAGCAGAGGCAATGGCAGAATATCTGAAAGCTTGTGGAATCCAAAGCGAGCGTATCTGTAAGGAAGATAAATCTACCACAACCTGGGAGAATCTTACTTTGAGTGCTTCCTATATTGAAGATTTAAACAAAGATAAAATTGGTATTATTAGCAATAATTTCCATATCTATCGTGCTATGAAAATGGCAAGAATACTCGGATATAAAAAAGTATTTGCGCTTCCGGCAAGCACAAATATGGTGGTTTTTCCAAATTACATGGTGAGAGAGTTTTTTGCACTATTCGTGATGATTTCTGAAGTAAAGAAATCTGCTGATGCATAGAAATGAAAAATGGCAGCATACTAATCATGCAGAGAAAATACAGATTGAGGAGGTATGGTCATGCCAGAATTAAAATGTAACGTACACACCTGTGTACACAATAAAGATTATTTGTGTGATCTGGATGCAATTGAAGTGGCAGGAAGTGAAGCTAAGGTTTCAAGAGACACTAGCTGCGCAAGTTTCGAGGAAAAGAAAGGTGATTCTTATTCCAACTCTATGAGAGAGGGAACGCCGCTTAGCAAAGTGAAATGTCATGCAGTAGAGTGTAAGTACAATGAAAATTGTGATTGCCACGCCGGTAAAATCAGTGTAGGCGGAAACAATGCATATCGCACAGAGGAAACAGAATGTGCATCATTTGAAAAAGAATGATAAAGAGAAAGGGTTCGCGATTTGCGGACTCTTTTTTTACTCTTTTTTTGCAAGTAATTTGGTTGACGGACAGGAAGGGGAGATTGTATAATGAAACATATGTGTGAAAGGAACGATACATATGAAGAGTTTTTATGACAAGAAACCTCCTATGGAACAACAAGGAAGTATGAAAATAAGAGAGCATTTTAGAAAAGGGATGACGGCATTTTTAATCGTGGCGGCTTGTATTGTATGCTTTTTCGCATTTTTGCGTTTTGACTACATTGCAGGAGCAGTGATGAAGATTCTAGGGCTTCTTAGACCGATTATATATGGTGTGGTGTTTGCTTATTTGTTGAATCCAATTATGGCATTTGTGGAAAAATACGTATCAAAAGGATTGGGGCGAATTATAAAGAGTGAAAATGGTGTGCGAAAAGCAAGCAGAAGTATTGCTATCTTTGCATCTCTTGTGTTTGCGTTGGCAATTATAAGCGCATTGTTTGTAATGTTAATTCCTGAGTTGATAAAAAGTGTAAATGAATTATTCGAGAAGATGCCTGGGCAAATTCAAGATTTTATAGATTATCTCAGTGAACTTCGCAAAGGGGATGTGGAGAAACAGCAGATTTTGGAAGGTGCGCTCGTGCAGGGAATTGATGCACTGGAGGAGTGGGCAAAGGCCAATCTGTTTAGCAGGGATAATATATTAGTTACAGGTATTACAGGTATTACTACTGGCGTTATCAATATTTTAGGTGGTGTACTGGATATTATTATTGGTGTTATCGTGTCCATTTATGCCTTGTTCAGTAAGGAAGAATTTTTAGGGCAGGGAAGAAAAATTATTTACGCAATGATGAGACCTAATTATGCCAACCTAACCTTACATATATTAAGAAAAAGCAATTCTATTTTTGGCGGCTTTATTATTGGTAAAATTATTGATTCAGCCATTATTGGAGTGCTTTGCTTTATTGGTGTAAGTATTTTGAATATGCCGTATGCACTTTTAGTCAGTGTGTTTGTGGGTGTGACCAACGTAATACCATATTTCGGACCATTTATTGGTGCTATACCGACAGCGATTTTGATTATGATTGTTGACCCGATGAAAGGTTTGTATTTTATAATTTTTATACTATTATTGCAGCAGTTGGATGGAAATATTATTGGACCGACGATTTTGGGAGATTCCACCGGACTTTCGGCATTCTGGGTGCTGTTTTCCATTCTGTTATTCGGCGGATTGTTTGGTGTAGTGGGCATGATTATTGGGGTTCCTACATTTGCAGTATTCTATTACGTTGTGAAACTGTTCATCACACAGAAACTGGAAGAGAAGAACCTGCCGGCTGAAACGAAATGCTACAATGGTATGAATTATGTAGACAACGAGGGAAACTATGTTCCTCATAAGGAAGAGGATGAAGAAGTAAAAGAAGAGGGAGGACAATAAGTATGCCGATTCGTGTACAGAATGATTTGCCTGTAAAAGAAATATTAGAGCGTGAAAATATATTTGTGATGGACGAAAAACGTGCCACATCCCAGGACATCAGACCGCTTAAAGTAGGACTGTTGAACTTGATGCCGTTAAAAGAGGACACGGAGCTTCAAATCCTTCGCTCTTTATCAAATACGCCGCTTCAGGTAGATGTGGTGTTTGTGAATGTTTCAAGTCACCAATCAAAAAACACATCGACCAGCCACATTAATAAGTTTTACGTGCCGTTTAAGGATATCAAAAAACAAAGATTTGATGGATTTATCATAACGGGAGCACCGGTAGAACAGATTCCATTTGAAGAAGTGGACTATTGGGAAGAACTAAAAGAAATTATGGAGTGGACCAAGACTCACGTAACTTCCACAGTTCATCTATGCTGGGGAGCACAGGCGGCTCTTTACTATCATTTTGGAATTAATAAAGTACAGATGGATGCCAAGGTGTTTGGAGTATTTGAGCATCGGGTACAAAATAGAAAGACGCCTCTGGTCAGAGGATTCGATGACGTGTTCCTGGCACCACATTCCAGACATACAACAGTTCCTACAGAGTGGATTAAAGCAGAGGAACGTATCACGGTTCTAGCTGAGTCTGATGAAGCGGGAGTATTTCTTGCAATGGCTGACGATGGAAAACAGATATATGTCATGGGACATCCGGAATATGATCGTGTCACATTACATAATGAGTATATGAGAGATAAGAATAAGGGACTTGCGATTGATGTTCCGAAGAATTATTATCCTGATGATAATTGCGAGAATAAGCCATTACTCACATGGCGTTCTCATGCAAATAACTTTTATACAAATTGGATTAATTACTACGTTTATCAGGCTACACCTTATGTGCTTGAAGATGATGAGTAAATATTTTAGGGTAACAAAGAAATTTGTTACTCTATTTTTTTACCAAAAATCAGAGGCAAATTTGCATCAAATTTTGTGTATTATTTTTGATGTGTTTTTATTGACGATAGATTATGGGAATGATAATATAAAAAAGCACACAGAAACACTGTATATAGTGATTGAATGACACAAGAAACACTAAATATAGAGGAGGCGTAGAATACGAAAGGAGAGAAAATATGATTAAAGTCGTTAAAAAAGATGGTTCGAAAGAAGATTTTAACGTACAGAAGGTCGTTGTGGCGGTGAATAAATCCGCATACCGTGCATTAATCAAGTTTACACAAGAAGAATTGGATTTCATCTGTAAGTTTGTGGAAGAAGAAGTACAGAAGATGGGAATCGAAGAGATTCAGATTGCACAGATGCACAACGTAGTAGAGGGTGCTTTGGAAAAAGTAAATCCGACAGTTGCAAAGAGTTACAAAGACTACCGTAACTACAAGCAAGACTTTGTACAGATGTTGGATGATGTATATAAGAAGAGTCAGTCCATTATGTACATCGGAGACAAGGAAAATAGTAACACAGACAGTGCACTGGTATCCACAAAGAGAAGTTTGATATTCAACGAACTTAACAAAGAGTTATATAAGAAGTTCTTCTTGACAGTAGAGGAGATTCAGGCAATTCGTGAGGGATACATTTACATTCACGACATGTCAGCGCGACGTGACACTATGAACTGTTGTCTGTTTGATGTGAAAAATGTACTTAGCGGCGGATTTGAGATGGGAAATCTCTGGTATAACGAGCCAAAGACATTGGATGTGGCCTTTGACGTTATCGGTGATATTGTACTCAGTGCTGCAAGCCAACAGTATGGTGGATTTACAGTTCCGTGCGTGGATGACATCTTGGAACCATATGCGAAGAAATCCCACAAGAAATTATTGAAGAAGTACAAAGAGTTAGGACTTTCTGATGAAAAAGCAGAAGAAGTAGCTTGGGCGGATTTGGAGAAAGAGATGGAGCAGGGATTCCAAGGTTGGGAATACAAGTTCAATTCTGTTTCTTCCAGCCGAGGTGATTATCCATTTATTACGGTGACTGCTGGCATCAATACTTCCAAATATGGAAAACTTGCAACCATTACCATGTTGAAGGTTCGTCAGAAAGGACAAGGTAAAAAAGGTCACAAGAAACCGGTATTGTTCCCGAAGATTGTGTTCTTGTATGATGAGAATTTACACGGTCCAGGTAAGGAATGTGAGGATGTGTTTGAAGCGGGTATTGAATGCTCCAGAAGAACCATGTATCCTGACTGGTTAAGTCTGACGGGAAAAGGCTATGTTGCAAGTATGTACAAGCAATATGGCAAAGTGATTTCTCCAATGGGATGTCGTGCTTTCCTTTCACCTTGGTATGAAAGAGGTGGAATGAATCCTGCGGATGAAAATGACACACCTGTATTCGTAGGAAGATTTAACATTGGAGCAGTGAGCCTTCACCTACCGATGATTTATGCAAAAGCAAAACAAGAAAGCAAAGATTTCTATGAAGTATTGGATTACTATTTGGAATTGATTCGTCAATTGCATATCCGTACTTATGATTATTTAGGAGAATTGAAAGCATCAACAAATCCACTCGCTTACTGCGAAGGTGGTTTCTATGGCGGCAATCTGGGCTTATACGACAAGATTAAACCATTATTAAAAGCTGCGACAGCATCTTTTGGAATTACTGCATTAAACGAATTACAGCAGCTTCATAACAAGAAGTCATTGGTGGAAGATGGACAATTCGCAGTAGAAGTGCTGGAATATATCAACAAAAAGATTACGGAATTCAAAGAAGAAGACGGACACTTATATGCAATTTAT
The DNA here is from genome assembly GCA_045545895.1 of Faecalimonas sp. Taxonomy (GTDB): domain Bacteria; phylum Bacillota; class Clostridia; order Lachnospirales; family Lachnospiraceae; genus Faecalimonas. The sequence goes on along the minus strand of JAZQBW010000069.1, from coordinate 915 downwards.
GGAACGCCTGCAGAGAACCTATGTGGCGTACAAGTGAAACAATTCCGTAAAAAATATGGAATCATTGAAAATGTATCCGACAGAGAGTATGTAAGCAACAGCTTCCACTGTCACGTATCAGAAGACATTACTCCAATTCAAAAACAGGATTTGGAAGGACGTTTCTGGGATTTGAGTAACGGTGGTAAGATCCAGTATGTAAAATATCCAATCAACTACAACAAAGAAGCAATCAAAGCATTGGTACGTCGTGCCATGGATTTAGGTTTCTACGAAGGTGTAAACTTATCTCTGGCATACTGTGATGATTGCGGTCACGAAGAGCTCGCTATGGATGTATGTCCAAAGTGTGGAAGTAAGAACTTGACAAAGATTGATCGTATGAATGGATATTTGTCATATTCACGTGTGAAAGGCGATACAAGACTTAATGATGCCAAAATGGCTGAAATAGCAGAAAGGAAATCGATGTAACATGCGATATCATAATATTACAAAAGATGATATGCTAAATGGTGATGGACTCCGTGTGGTACTGTGGGTAGCAGGATGCTCCCACTGCTGCAAAGAGTGTCACAATCCGGTCACATGGGATCCAAATGGTGGACTGGAGTTTGACGAGGCTGCAAAGCAGGAAATCTTTAACGAGCTAGAAAAAGATTACATTCACGGCATCACATTTAGCGGCGGAGATCCACTACATATTGCAAATGCATATGATGTGACACAGTTAGCCAAAGAGATTCGGGAGAAATATCCGAATAAGTCCATTTGGTTATATACCGGCTCTCTTTGGGAAGAAGTGAGACACATGAAGATTGTGGAATATCTGGACGTTCTTGTGGATGGGGAATTTATGGTTGAACAAAAAGATGTGAATCTTCACTGGGTAGGAAGTGCAAATCAACGCGTTAT
>JAZQBW010000068.1:0-34923 GCA_045545895.1 Faecalimonas sp. | reverse complement strand
GGCCTGTATGGCATTCCGTTTACTTCATTTCACACAGACAGAAGACTATGATGAATTTGTAGGCAATCTCCAGCGAGGTGAGCCGGATCTAATATTTGTCACTAAGGACAATGCAGCCGGCATGGAAGGAGTCATAGCGGTAAAGAATCTGTATCCGGATACTCCGGTAGTTTGGTTTTCAAATGATAAAAATTTTGTGGCGCAGTCGTACCGATTAGGAGTCAATTACTTTTCGGTAAAGCCAATAGATGAAAAAATGATGAATCTGGCAATGACAAGATGTCAGAGACGGGAGGAGATGGCAATATGAGAAAATTCAAAGGACTAAAATTTGGAAAGGGCAAAAGAGATATGAGAAAAATTGGAGCAGCGATTGTTGCCGCAATGATGGTGGTAGCATTGGTGATTGGGCTGATTCCAAATGAGACCGCAAAGGTGTTAGCGGCCGACAAGGTTTCTGATTATGGAACAGAGACAAAATATACAGAATCATTAGGAGATAATGCATCGACAGAGTACTCGGGACGTATCTGGACAGATAAGTCGGTTTATTCGGAGAGTGTAACATTTGACCTTTATACACCAGAAGGCGAGGCAACGCAAAGAACTGCAACAGTCAGCAAAGATGCAGATTCAGATTTCTTAGTTGCATTCTCTGCGCTTGGAACCACACAGGCGGTTTCCGGACAGACGCAAGCGCCAGTGGACGTTGTGTTTGTAATTGATACATCAGGTTCCATGCAAGACGATATGAGTAATACAGACACCACAGATCGTATTGTAAATGCAGTGACAGCATTAAATGACTCTATTGAGAAAGTAATGAAGATGAACCCTTACACTAGAGTGGGGGTTGTAGCATTCAGTGATACTGCACAGACGATACTTCCTTTGGGACGCTATGAGAAAGGTACAAGAAGTTACCAGACTGGTGGCACTTTCTGGAATCCTGGACAGACTGTAACTGTGACAAATTATTTTTCATTACAGAGCAATACATTATATGCACATGTTCTCCCAGAAGGCAGTACAGAGCAGACAACAAGGAACCGTAACGTAACTGGTGGAACTAACATTCAAATGGGTCTCTATACAGGGCTCAATATGCTGGCACAGGCTGATACAACTGTTCAGATAGAAAGTACAGAAGTAACAAGAGTTCCTTCCCTGATTCTTTTGTCAGATGGAGCTCCAACCTATTCATCAAGTAGCAGTAACTGGTGGGCGCCGACGAACAACAACAACGACGGCCCTGGTGGTTCTCCATATGCAGGAAATGGTATGAAAGCACTTATGACCGGTGCTTACATGAAAGAGATTGTAAATGACAACTATGGCATTGACGCAACCATTTATACGATTGGTATGGGAATTTCAGGTCTCAGTAATTATGAATCATATTACGGCTATAGATATTACACAGGCGAACAAGATTTGGCTTACATGACATTAGATCCTGCAAACTATTGGACTGAAGGTAATGATATGGCAAATGCCATTGAAGCCGCATGGAATACATATACAGCAGGAAGAAGTGCAACAATCACAGTGGATGACGGTGATAACTATACATTCGAACATCCAACAGGCACAGGTATAATCGACATTGGTGATTTGGATGACAATGATAGTAGCATCAACCCAGTCAGAGATTTTGTGGATGACTATTATGACGCAGATAGTGCAGGTGAAGTGACAGACGTATTTGATGAAATTGTATCGAATATTGCCATTAGTGCACCACAGGTTCCTACAGAAGTAAAGAATCCAGATGCGATTGATGCGGATGGCTACATCACATATACTGACCCTCTTGGTAAGTACATGGAAGTAAAAGACGTGAAAGCAATCAGCTACGCAGGAACGGTATATACAAAAGATAACAGCACAAAGACGGTTAAGACAATTAGTGGAACAGAGACCACATACGAATTTGCAGCTGAGGTTCACAGTGCAATTTATGGTGACCAGAATATGAAAAACATTCTGATTACGGTAACAGAAGATGCAAAGGGAATGGAGACCATTACGATTAAGATTCCAGCATCTGTTATTCCGGTTCGAGTAAATACAGTTCTCCTAAATGCAGATGGAACTGTAAAATCTCACACAAATAATGGGGCTTATCCGGTACGTGTGTTTTATACAGTTGGATTAAAAGACGGTCTTATTGAAAATGGCGTTGTAAAGATTGGTGACGGTGGCGTTTCTGCGGAATATATAGAGGCAAACTCTAATGAAGACGGAACTGTGAATTTCTACAGCAACCTTTATACAGGCGAAAACGAAGTAATTGTGTTAGATGATGGCAAGGAAATTCACAAGACGGTTGGTAACGCAACAGTAGAGTTCGAACCATCTCATACGAATCCGTTCTATTATATCGAAAAAGACATGCCGATTTATAAAGATGCGGCAGGCACCGTACAAGTAACGGCAGGAGAAGGGATCAAAGAAGACGGAAACTATTACTATAAAAATACATACTATCATGGTACATCTATCGAAACTGAGATAGCGTTACGTACAGGTGCACAGCTCTTGAAGACAGATATTATCGAAATCGACGGATATCTGTACCGTGCAAAAGGCTCTCCACGTCTGAATCGTATTTTGATATTTGAAGGTGAAAAAATAGATAATAACACAAAGACTGCGGAAGATTTCTATGCACCAACATTTGAATATGCTTCAGGCAGTACAGATCCATACGATGGAAAATTCGTAGTTTACCTTGGAAACAATGGTGTTATTTCTGTAGCAGCAAGTGGAAGGCTTGAGATTTCTAAAGATGTAAACGTTCCGGAGGGATTAGCACCGACAACCACAGAATTTGAATTCAGAGTGAATCTGGATGGCGCTAATAATCTGGCTGGTGAATATGCATACAGCGTAGTCAATGCCAATGACCAAGTTTTAAGAGGAGGTACAATCACAGATGGCGGCACTCTAAAATTGGCAGATGGTGAAACAGCAGTCATTCGCAACTTACCACTGGATGTTGCATATGAAGTAATAGAAGTAGGGGCAAATTCGCTTGGATTCACAACCCAGTCTTCTGGCACTACAGGAACTATTCAAGCTGGCACACCGGCTAAGGCGGCGTTTGTAAATACATATGCAGTAGATACAGTAAAAGTTGGTGCAAGCGATGGCTTCCAAGTATCTAAGACATTAAAAGGAAGACATTGGAATGGGGATGCATTTACCTTCTTGTTAGAAAGTGTTGATGCAGCAACACCAATGCCTAGTGGAAGCACGAACGGTGTGAAAGAGATTACTATTCGTGAAGACGCGGGTGAAGATTATAAAGTAAATGAAGCGATTGCAGAAACGTTTGGAGAAATCGTTTACAATGAGCCAGGCACATATGTATATACAATTGCAGAGAAGATGCCAGCATCTTCTGCAGAATATCTTCCAGGTATTTCTTACTCAGGAGCAATTTATAGAATTGAAGTAGAAGTAGTTGACAATGGTACAGGACAGTTGGTTGCAACAACAACTATGATTCGTACCAATGGACAGAATGGAACACTTGACAATACAACACTGGCAGAAGGCAGTGAAGTGGCAGCATTCGAGAATGAATATAGTGCAGATAACACTGCATGGACACCAGTTGGAACAAAGCATTACGAAGATTTGTCAGGAAATAATCCTATGACGGCTCGTATGTTCCAGTTTAGAATTCAGCCAATCGGAACAAATGCAGCAGACGCGCCGATGCCAGATGGAACAATCGGAACAGGTGCTGGCAGATATTATGATTCCAATAATATTGGTACAGAAATTGCGTATCCGCAGATTGTATTTGAACACAAACACGCAACTACAGCAGGAACAATATATACATACAAATTCTCAGAGGTAGATACAAACAAACCAGGCGTTACATACGATGATACAACTTACACAGTAACAGTTGTTGCCAAACTTGATAGTACAACCAATGCGGTTCAACTGAATGTAAGTTATGCAAAAGATAATGCAAGTGGAAGTTATAGCCGTGCGGAATTTTCTAACAAGTATGAACCAACACCTGTAAAAGCAGATATTGTTGGAAGTAAGACCTTAACAGGTATTGCTCCTGCATATGCGGCAGATTTCCAAGTGAAGATTGAGGGAGCAGATACAGCATCCAAAGAAGTATTAGCCACATCTGGACTAGATACAACAGTGACAATTTCAGACAGTGTGATTAATACAGCAAATACATTTAATATTGTAGATGATTTAGAATTTACAAAACCAGGTACATACACATTTAATGTAACTGAAGTAAATGCAGGTCAGACAATCAAGGGTATTACTTACGATTCGCACACAGAAGTTGTTACAGTTGTAGTAGAAGACAAAGACAGCGATAGTGACGGCTATAAAGATGGGGTGCTCACAGTAGAAAGCATTACTTATAGTAATGGAACAGTGGATAATGCAGCATTTGCAAACACATATGCATCTACATTTGTTGGAAATCCAATTAGTTTAGAAGGGACAAAGAAATTAACCGGACGCGATATCGCAGCAGGCGAATTCTTCTTCGTGGTAGAGCCAAAGGGGAATGCTCCAATGGGTAGAGCAAGCATTGCAGCAGCTGGAACAGATGGAACGATTCAATTGTTGACGGATGTAACATTTATAGCAGCCGGCACATACGAATACTGGTTCTATGAGTACATTCCAAGCAGTGCATCCAATAATATATTAAACGGTGTTACATACGATACAACAGTTTACAAGTATGTGGTAGAAGTAGAAGATAATAGGGATGGAACCTTTGGTGTAAAATCAACCAGTTTATATAAGGCATCCGGAACAAGAGATGAAAATGGTTATGCAGTTGTGGCAAATAATGCATGGGGAGCAGCGTTGACAGGTGCAAACGAAGCAGTTGTATTTGAGAATGTATACAATACAGAATCTGCAATACGTACGGTTCCAACACTCCAGAAGATACTCGCTGGATACAGAGCAGACAGCTTAAAGGCGAATGAATTCCAGTTTGCAATGAGTGTGAGTGCAGTTACATTAGACGGCACTGCTATTCCAAAAACAGGGGAGAGCCTTGTTGATTATATTACCTTAAATAATAGGGTAGAGGATTCAGCAAATGGTATTTTAGGAAAAGTTTCTAATGCCGCAGATGGAAGTATTAATTTTGGAGATCTTTCCTTCCATAAAACAGGTATTTATACACTTACATTTGAGGAAGTAATTCCGGCTGATAATGACAAAGTAGCAGGTGTGACTTATTCAGAAGAGACGCTGGAAGCAGTATTCAAAGTGGTAGATAACGGATTGGGACAATTGGAAGCAGAACTTCTTAATTTACACGGTAGCTATTCTTTCATCAATGAATATAAATCAGAAGGAGAACTTCAATTAACAATTGAGAAAATCCTTACAGGCCGTGAGTGGAAAGACACAGACAAATTCCAGGCGGAGGTAGTTATCCTTGACCCAGAAACACAGGCAGCAGTAGATGCAGGAGAAGTGGTATTCCCATCTGATGCAGACGGAATTCAGAAGGTGACACTTACAAAAGATAAGAAGAGTGCAACATCTCCGGAAATTACAATTTATAAGCCGGGAACTTACAAGTTTGTTGTACGTGAAGTGGCAGGAAGTATTCCGGGAATCAGCTATGATGCTTCGCGCTATGAAATAGTGGTTACTGCAACAGATAATTCAAATGGGAAGATTACTGTTACAACAAATATCACAGACAATAAGGTTACCTTTACGAACGTATATGATACAGATTCAACTGTCTTATCAGGACATGATAATTTGTGGGTTAAAAAGGAATTCATAGGTCGCGATGGAGATAAATGGTTAGATACGGATGTCTTTACATTCACATTGGCTCCGGGAAATGCAGCGACAGAGAAAGCAGTTGGAGATAAAGATGTAGAACTGGCATCGACAACACTTGAAGTAACAAATACAAATAAGGCGCATGCACACTTTGGTGCAATTACATTCCACAAAGCGGGAACTTATACATTTACTGTAACAGAGGAAGCTAGCAACTTGAATTATATTGTAAATGACAGTGATAATGTACGTACAATTATTGTAAACGTAAAAGATGACAGCGCAGGTAACTTAGTTGCAACCTTATCGGCAGATAGTGATTCACTCGAATTTAAAAACAAGTACATCGCAAAGGAAGTTGAATTAGAGGGAGCGACAAACTTGAAGGTAGAAAAGATTCTTACTGGTCGAGACTGGTTCGATAGCGATGAATTTGAATTTACGTTAATTGCTTATGATGATATCACAGCAGAAGCTGTAAATCCAACTGGTGGTGAAGAAGCAACGATAATTCTTCCGGCAAATGCAGCAGGAATTACAATTTCAAAGGCGGACTTAAGTGGCGGTGTGTATACAAAAGCATTTGGAGATATTATATTCAAGAAGGCAGGAACCTATAAGTTCCAGATCAAAGAAACAAAAGGTAATATTGACAAGTTAACATATGATTCACATTCATCTGTAATTACAGTAGTTGTAACAGATGACAATGCAGGACAGTTGGTAGCAACACCATCTTACTCAGGTAAAATGATATTCGAAAACATTTATACTCCAGATCCTGTAACAGCAACATTAACAGGAACAAAAGTATTAAATGGACGTACACTGAAAGCCGGAGAATTCAGATTCCATATTGAAGCGGCATCTGATTCAGAAGAAAACACACCATTACCGGCAACCAGAACAGTTGCAAATGATGAAAATGGCATTGTAACATTCGCTACAATGACATATACAGAAGCTGGAACTTACAAATACACAATTTCAGAAATCAAGGGACATCTTGCCGGTGTAACTTATGATGAAGAAAAAGTAGAAGCAACAGTTGAAGTCACATATGATTCTGCAATAGGTATCCTGAAACCAGTGGTTACTTATAAAAAGGGTACAAGTGGAACAGAGTTCAAGTTTGTAAACACATACTCAACAGAACCAGTAGGCGTGACAGATATTTCAGCGTTAAAGACCGTATCAACGGACCCAGGTATTGTGTATCAATTAAAGGGTGATGACTTCCGCTTTGAAATTGAACCAGCTGCAAGCAATCCAGAGAACGATCCAGTTCAAAGAGGTTTTGCTGGAAATGATACACATGGTATCGTAACATTATTCAAAAATGTAGTCTACACGGAAGCTGGCACATATGTATATACGGTTCATGAAGTGGATGGCGTAAGACCTGGTATTTTATATGATGATTCAGTGTTTACGATTACAGTCGTGGTAACAGATGATGAATCGGTAGCGGAACTTAGTGCAGAAGTAAGCATCCAGAAGACAAAAGACGGTGCGACTACAGCGGTAGAAAATATCGAGTTTGACAATGGATACAGTGCCACATCAACAACAGCAGTGATTCATGGACACAAGACATTGAAGAGTGAACACAAAGCTTTGGAAGCGGGCGAATTTTCGTTCGAATTAAGGGCTGTTGGTCAAAATGCTACAAATACCCCAATGCCGGCAGATGCGGTAGACGGAGTAGCAACTGCAGTAAACGCAGAGACAGGACTCTTCCAATTCGGTGTCATTACTTATACGGCAGAGGGAACATATAAGTACCAAGTACGTGAAGTGATTCCAACAGGAGCTGTAGATAATGGAAATGGAACATGGACATTAAATGGTAAGATTTACGATGCAACTGTCAGAGAGGTAACGGTAACTGTTGCAAATGATACTACAGAAGGCGCGTTGAAAAAATCTAGCGTAGTAGGTATTGTAGATGGAAATGGCGACCCAATGGTAACGTTTGAAAATGGCTATGTTCCAAATGCAATAACTTTAGAAGGAAACACTGCTCTTCAAGGAAAGAAGACATTAAGTGGACGTGATATGAACGCAGGCGAATTTGAATTTGAAATTGCAGCTATCACAACAAATGCTCCAATGCCAGCCAATACAACGGCAACAAACGTTGGAGATGGAGCAGAGAGTACATTCGTATTTGACGCAATCACATTCTGTAAGGCGGGTGAATATTTGTACAACATTACAGAGACCGCCACAGGTAAAGGTGGAGTTACATATGATGGTGCAAGCTTTGTAGCAAAAGTAATAGTAACAGACGATGGTTACGACGGACAATTAGATGCAGCCGTTACTTATTATAAGAACGATGCAGAGGCAGCACTTGAGTTCAACAATTCTTATAAAGCAGATTCCGTTGGATTAATTCTTGGAATGCTCAAGAGATTAAACGGTCGTGACTTAAATGAAGGCGAGTTTACATTTAAGATTAAGGCTATAGGGGATGCTCCAATGCCAACAAGCGTAGTGAATGGTGTTGCTATAGCAACAAACGCAGAAGATGGAAAAGTAGTCTTTGATGAAATTACGTATGATAAGGTAGGAACTTATGAATACGAAATTTCTGAAGTAAAAGGTTCTGTACCAGGAGTGACTTATGACGAGAGCGTACACAAGATTACAGTAACTGTAACAGATAATCAAGAAGGCAAGTTAGAAGCAAAAGCAGAAGGTATTGATAACTTAGTATTTACCAATGTTTATAAAGCAGCATCTACAACTGCACAAATCGGTGCTACAAAGAAATTAACCGGACGCGACATGAAGGCAGGCGAGTTCAAATTCGTTTTGGAAGACAAGGACGGCAATAAGGTTTACGCAACAAATGCGGCAGATGGAAGTATCTTATTTGAAGATATTACTTACGAAGCAGCTGGAACTTATGTTTATAAGTTATATGAAGAAAAAGGTAAAGCAGATTATGTGAAATATGACGACAAGGTTTATACGGTTGTTGTAGTGGTAGAAGATGACCTTAAGGGCAAACTTCATGTAACAAGCGAATTTGATGCAGAGCATTTCGTATTCAACAATACTTACGAAAAACCAGCAGTAGTTGAAACGGGAGATACAATGGCAGCTTTACCAATGATGTTGATGTTTGTATTGTCTGCAGGATATGTTCTTGTAGCATTTGTAAAAGCACGCAAAAGATAGTCGTGAAAAAGTACTTGATGCAAATCAAAAACTTGAGATGCAGATTAGATCTATTCAAAATCAACAAAAAGAGTTGCTTGCACCTGCTTTTGTCCCCATGAAACAAAGAATAGTACATCAATGAACTGGGTTTATGTGAGCATTTTTCCTGTGTATTAGTCAAAATCACAGAAAAATACCCAAAAACCTTGAAAAATAAGGGGAAATTGCCAATTTCACTTGACAAACTCCAATGAAACAGTTATAACAATACCTAGATGTTTTAATTTTTAAAGGAGGAGAAAATCCATGAACAGAGCAGAATTAGTAGCAGCTATGGCTGAAAAAGCAAATTTGTCTAAAAAAGATTCTGAAGCAGCATTAAAAGCATTTGCTGATGTAGTAATTGACGAACTTAAAAAAGGTGAAAAAGTTCAATTAGTTGGATTTGGAACATTTGAAGTAAGTGAAAGAGGAGCAAGAGAAGGAAGAAATCCTCAAACAGGTGCAACAATGACAATTGCAGCATGCAAAGCTCCAAAATTCAAAGCTGGTAAAGCTTTCAAAGATGCTATCAACGCATAATTTACGGAGAATAAGAAAAAGTAAAAGAGATTGCGGAAACGCAGTCTCTTTTTCTTACTTTATAGGAAAGTAGTCTGGCAGAGACTAATATTGGAGGAGTTATGAGATTAGATAAGTTTTTAAAGGTATCACGCCTAATTAAGAGAAGAACGGTAGCCAATGAAGCCTGTGATGCGGGAAGAGTACTTGTCAACGGTGCTGTAGCGAAAGCTTCTGTGAAGGTGAAAATTGGCGATGTGATTGAAATTCAATTTGGTACAAAAGTGGTTAAGGTGGAAGTTCTGAATATTCTTGATACAACTAAAAAGGAAGAAGCCAAGGATCTGTTTAAATATTTGTAAAAGAAGCGACAACTTGTCATAAAATGGATAGGCCTTTCATACAATGAACAATGAAGTGTAGGAAAGGTTGTGATTTTTTGGAAGAGAGACAGATACCGAAAGCTCATAAATTGGTGATCAATAATAGAAAGACAAGTATGGTGACCGGTGTGTTGGACGTGCTTGCATTTGACCTGAATGAGGTGCTTTTGGAAACGGAGCAGGGCATGCTTATGGTAAAGGGAAAGGACTTGCATGTAAACCGACTAAGTCTGGAAAAGGGAGAAGTAGATCTGACTGGCCATATTGACAGCGTTGCTTATTCAGAAGCCTTGCAAAACAGTAAGAAGGGTGATAATTTCTTTATGAAATTATTTAAGTAAATGGTATGCTTGGAATTGGAAATGAGATTTCAATTTTTGTTTCTGCCTGCCTTCTGGGGAATGTGGTAAGCCTTATGTACTATGCCATTCGTGTGTTTCGAAGAATTATCAAACACACACTGTTTTGGGTTTCCATAGAGGATTTTATATTCTGGGCAGGGACCGGTTTCTATCTGTTTGCGGAAATGTATCGTACCTGTGCAGGAAGCATTCGGTGGTACTTTGTTTTAGGTGTTTTGGCAGGTGGGGGGATTACCTGCTGGCTTTTGCAGAAATTTGTAGGAAAATTCATAAAAAAAGTGGTTGATAAAACCAAGAAAACAGAGTAATATGATGTTGTATGGGTGAGTAAATAATAAAGGGTGAATACATATGGCAAGCAGGAGAGAAAAGAGGCGCAAAGCACGTATGAAGACACGTGTGATGCAACATAGAATCAGCATTCTTTCTATTTCTTGTGTAATTTTATTATTGGCAATTGTTTTGTCGGTTGGAAGTATTTCATTACATGAGAAGAATAAGAATTATAAAGCACAGGAAGACACGCTTACGGCACAACTGGAAGAGGAAGCAGCGCGGGCCGAAGAGATTGAAGCGTTGGAAGAATACGTTGGAACAGAGGAATATGTGGAGGATGTGGCAAAAGAAAAGTTGGGATTGGTGAATCCGAATGAGATTCTTTTTAAGGCAAAGCCTTAGTCCGCATAGAATTGAATATGATACGAATGATAGCTTTAGGAGAAGTCCTAAAGCTATTTTTTAGTTTCTGGTTGGAGGAAAAGAGATGAAAGACTTAGAAATGAATCCTTATGTGATACAGATTGATAAATTTGTTAACTCTCTTGGCAAGTTATCCAAAGTGTTCTTGGAGTTAGAGGGACGAAAGTCCTTCTTTTCTGAAGAAGAGTTGAAAGAAATGTGCGACAAGGTATGCAAGACAACATGTGAAAACTGTGGAAATCGAGAGTTGTGTCTGGGACGGGAACGAAAGAATACATATGAGCTTTTGCATGATATTTTTCAGGCGGTAGAGGATTGCGGAACCGAGTTGAACGTAGAGGTGAAAAGAAAGCTGCAGAAGCAATGCATGCAGGCACCAAGGTTTCTTCGCACCACGCTGGATGTATATAAAGAGGAGAAACAGAATTTGCTATGGAGTCAGAGGATGGCTCAAAGTCGGGAGGGCTGCGCAATTCAACTGGATTCCTTTGCGCAGATGATACAACATGCAACAAGAGAATTGGATGCCAGTATTTTTGCAGACGAACATCTGGAAAAAAAGATAAAAAGCCGGTTTGGAAGAATGGGATTAAAGATTTTAACAACGGTTTTTCTGGTTACAGAGGATGGCAGATACGAGATTCATGTGACTACAAAGGCGCCTAAGGGACAGTGTGTAACCACAAAGGAATTGGCCAAGGTTATTTCTGATTGTTGTGGTAGAAGTATGATTTTGGGAAAAGAAGAAAGAACAGTTCTGGGTTCAGAATATTGTACCATTACCTGTGTGGAGGGTCCAAAGTTTCACACCTTGCAAGGGGTTGCCAAGATTGGAAAGGGCTGTCGCAAGATATCCGGGGATAATTTTTCACTGCTTGATCTGCCAGGCGGAAAACAAGGTGTAATTCTATCGGATGGTATGGGAGCAGGAGAAGTGGCTTCTAGAGAAAGTACAATGGTGGTAGAGCTTTTAGAGGAACTTTTAAATGCAGGATTTCCCAAGGAGACAGCTCTTCAGATGTTAAACACAACGTTAGTAATGGGGAGGGAGGAGGTTCGTTTCTCTACTATTGATATGACTGTATTTGATTTATATAGTGGGAAATGTGAGATTGTGAAAGCTGGAGCCTCTTCTACATTTATTAAGCGGGCAGACCGAGTGGATTGTATTCGCTCTACCAGTCTCCCAGTGGGCGTATTGTCTCATCTGGAACCGGATGAGCAGAAGGTGGAACTGGAGGATGGTGATGTTGTAATCATGGTAACGGATGGAGTGATGGATGCGCTACCTGTAGGGGAGCAGGAATTTCTCATGAAGATGATTATCGAGGGTACGCAGAAAACCAACCCGAGAGAGATTGCGCAGCATGTGATGGAACAGGTTCTGGAATGTTCCGGTGAGATACCGATGGACGATATGACAGTTTTGGCAGTAGGAATATGGAGTCTTGAAAAATAGCAGGGAATGAGATAGAATTGTAATAAATTTACAAAGGAAAATAAGGTTATGGTTTTTCACAAAGTAGAGGAATACGTGTCGAAACGAAACATGATTCAAAAAGAGGACAAGTTGATTGTAGGCGTATCAGGAGGAGCAGACTCCATATGCCTTCTTTTTGTGCTTATGGAGCTGCAGAAAAAGTTCGCCTTTGAAATGGTAGTTGTACACGTGAACCACGGTCTTCGAGGAGAAGCGGCAGATGGGGATGAAGCATATGTGAGAAAGGTATGTAAAGAGCATGGCATAACCTGTGAGGTGTACCGAGAAAATGTGGAGTGGATTGCCAAAGAAAGGAAACAATCTACAGAAGAGGCAGGGCGCCATGTAAGGCGAGAGGCCTTTATGCAGACCATGGAGAAGTATGGAGGAACCAAGATCGCGTTGGCACACCATATGAATGATAGTGTAGAGACATTTTTTATGAATTTGGCAAGGGGTACCGGGATTCAAGGAATGGGAGGCATCAGGCCAATAGCCGGTGTGTATATCCGGCCGCTATTGTGTCTGGAGCGTAAGGAGATTGAAGAATTTCTGCAAGAGAAAAATATCCCATACTGCATAGATGCAACCAACGAAGAGGATGATTATACAAGAAATCGTCTTCGTAACCATGTGATTCCATACTTGGAAAGGGAAGTAAATACTCGCACAGTGGCTCATATTGGTGAAACTATGAATCAGTTGCAGGAACTGCAAATATTTTTGCAGGAACAGACAGAAATTTATTGTGAGCAGTGTGTAAAACAGCATGAAAAAGGTTATATTCTGTTGGAGAGTTCTTTTTTTAAGGCTCCGACGAGTTTAAGACCATTCATCATAAAGAGGGTTTTGGTACAGATTTGTCAAAAGGAAAAAGACATACACGAGGTTCATTTGCAGCAAATATTGGAACTTTTTCAAAAGCAGGTGGGGAGACAATTAGACCTTCCTTATGCAATGCAAGGTAAACGCACCTATGAAGGAGTATGCATTTACAAAAAGACGGAACCAAATGTGGAACCCATGAGTATTCAAGTGTCTTTTGAGGACGCAAATCGGCAGGAGATAGAATGGGGAAATATAAAAGTGATTTGCAGGCTCCTTAAAAATGATTCCGCACATACAATGTGCATGGAAAAAAATAACACGATGGGTTTTGATTATGATATAATAACCCATGGAGTATGTATTCGGACGAGACAGCCGGGAGATTATATTACCATTCATCCCGATGGAAGGCGGCAAAAACTAAAATCCTTCTTTATCAATGAAAAGATACCGGAGGAAAAAAGAGATCAGATCTTATTGGTAGCTGATGGAAATCATATTTTATGGATAGTCGGTTTTCGGACAAATTGTGTTTATCAAGTCGGAAAGCATACAAAAAGAGTTTTGGAAATACAAATGAATAAAGGAGAGCATGATGGCAGAGACAATTAAAGTATTAATTTCAGAAAGCGATGTTGACGCAAGAATTGAAGAATTAGGAAAACAAATTAGTGAAGATTATGCAGGAAAGCAAGTGCATCTCATTTGCATTTTAAAGGGAAGCGTATTCTTTATGTGCGAATTGGCAAAGCGCATAACCGTGCCGGTGTCCATGGATTTTATGAGCGTAAGTAGCTATGGTGACGGGACTTCATCAAGCGGTATTGTAAAGATTGCCAAGGATCTAGACGAGACATTGGAAGGAAAAGATGTAATTGTAATAGAAGATATTATTGATTCCGGAAGGACACTTTACTATCTTCTGGATGTTTTGTCCCAGAGAAAACCGAAGAGTATGCGTCTTTGCACCTTATTGGATAAACCGGACAGACGAGTAAAAGACGTAAAAGTGGATTATGTAGGTTTTGATATTCCAGATGAATTTGTTGTGGGTTATGGACTTGACTATGCCCAAAAATATAGAAATCTACCATACATCGGTGTTGTAGAAGGTGTAGAGTAGGAAGGAGTAAGACGTTGGATAAAAAGAACAAAAAAAGAGGAGGATTTTCGCCATTGCTGATTATGGCGATTGTTCTTGCTGTATATTGGTTTGCGCTTCAGTCCAGTATGGGGAAGGAAACCATCACTTATGAGGAATTTTCACAGGCGTTAAGCCAGAATAAAATCGAATCCGTGATTGTAGAGCAGCACAAAGCAGTTCCTACCGGAAGTTTGGAGATTCGATTTACAGATAATAATATTGAAAATAAGTACCTTAATGTTTCAGATGTAAATGAAGTACAAGAAGTATTGGAAGCAGCAGGCGTAGAAAAGGTGAAAGTATTGCCGGTTCAAGAGGATTCTGCATTTTTGAATACTTGGCTTCCGCTTATTTTTATGACAGGTGTGATTGTACTTCTGTTCTTTATGATGAATAGACAGGGCGGAGCTAATGCTAAGGCTATGAATTTTGGACGTAATCGTGCCAAGATGACAAATCCGTCTGATAAGCATATTACATTTGCTCAGGTAGCGGGACTCCGCGAGGAGAAAGAGGAACTGGAAGAGATTGTAGACTTTTTAAAAAGTCCGAAGAAATACATTCAGGTAGGTGCCAGAATCCCAAAAGGGGTGTTGTTGGTGGGACCTCCGGGAACAGGAAAGACCTTGCTTGCAAAAGCAGTGGCAGGAGAAGCAGGAGTTCCGTTTTTTACCATTTCTGGTTCGGATTTTGTGGAAATGTTTGTTGGTGTAGGTGCATCACGTGTGCGAGACTTATTTGAGGATGCCAAGAAAAATGCACCTTGTATCATCTTTATCGATGAGATTGATGCGGTGGCAAGACGCCGTGGCACCGGACTGGGTGGCGGACACGATGAAAGAGAACAGACACTGAATCAACTTCTGGTAGAGATGGATGGATTTGGTGTAAATGAAGGTATCATTGTAATGGCAGCTACAAACCGTGTGGACATTCTTGACCCGGCAATTTTGCGTCCGGGAAGATTTGACCGCAAGGTTTCTGTTGGAAGACCGGACGTACAAGGCAGAAGAGAGATTCTGGATGTGCATGCAAAAGGAAAACCTCTTGGTGATGACGTGGATTTGGATCAGATTGCACAGACTACAGCTGGCTTCACGGGTGCCGATTTGGAAAATTTATTGAACGAGGCCGCAATCCTGTCTGCAAAAGAAGGGCGTGTCTATATTCAACAAAAAGATATTCAGCGTTCCTTTGTGAAAGTAGGAATTGGTGCTGAGAAGAAGAGTAAAGTTGTTTCAGAGAAAGAAAAAAGAATTACAGCCTATCATGAAGCCGGTCATGCTATCTTGTTCCATGTACTTCCGGATGTGGGGCCGGTGTATAGCGTTTCTATCATTCCTACGGGAATGGGTGCGGCAGGCTATACCATGCCTCTTCCTGAAAAGGATGAGATGTTCAATACAAGAGGAAAGATGTTGCAGGAAATAACAGTTTCTCTTGGTGGACGTGTGGCAGAAGAATTGATATTTGATGATATTACAACTGGGGCATCTCAGGATATTAAACAGGCAACAGCTTTGGCTAAATCCATGGTTACAAAGTTTGGTATGTCTGAAGAACTTGGATTGATTAACTACGATCATAACAATGAAGAAGTCTTTGTGGGTAGAGATTTTGCCAATACATCCCGCGGATATGGGGAAGAGGTTGCAGGAAAGATCGATAAGGAAGTAAAACGAATCATAGATGACTGCTACGCAAAGGCAAAATCAATCATCGAGGAACACCGAGAAATATTAGAAGCTTGCGCTAAATTATTACTAGAGAAAGAGAAAATTACCGGCGAGGAATTTGGGGCATTATTTTATGAAGAGGGAAGCATTATTTAGTGATGGAACAGGGAATTTTGTTGTTCCGGCAGAGCCAAAGGCATTTGAGACAGTCCGGTTGCGTTTCCGTACTGCCAAGGACGACGTGGATTTTGTGCGCGTTATTGCAGGCGCAGACGGCTTTGTAATGCGAAAAGCATATACCAGAGGAGAGTTTGATTATTACGAGCTATCCTGGGATTTAGAAGAAGAACCGCTTTCGTATTGTTTTGAAGCGAATTGTGGCGATGAAGTTTGTTATTATAACAGATGTGGCGTTTCGGAACATATTGTGGATGAGTATGCATTCACAATTGTGCCGGGATTTGCCACTCCCGATTGGGCAAAAGGTGCAGTTATGTACCAGATTTTCGTAGATCGTTTCTATAATGGGGACAAAAGTAATGATGTAGCCACCGGAGAGTATATCTACATTGACGAAATTTGCGAAAATGTTCCGAATTGGAACAAAAAGCCTGCGTACATGGGTGTGAGAGAATTTTATGGCGGTGATTTGCAAGGAGTACTGGATAAATTAGACTATCTTCAGGATCTGGGGATTGAAGTCATTTATTTTAATCCTATATTCGTGTCTCCTTCCAATCATAAATATGATATACAGGATTATGATTACATTGACCCTCATTATGGAAGGATTGTGAAAGATGGTGGTCAGGTGTTAAAGGATGCCCAGGATACCAATGACCACGCCACAAAGTACAAACTTCGTGTCACCCATAAGGAGAATCTGGAGGCCAGCAACCAATTGTTCATCTATTTGGTAGAAGAGATGCATAAGCGTGGTATGAAAGTGATTCTGGACGGAGTGTTTAACCACTGTGGCTCCTTTAATAAATGGATGGATCGGGAGCGATTATATGAAGATTCCGCCGATTATGAATCGGGAGCTTATATTTCTGCTGATAGTCCATATCACAGCTTTTTTAAATTTGCTGAAAACGAACCTTGCAAGTGGCCTTACAATGCTACATATGAAGGCTGGTGGGGACATAATACCCTTCCAAAATTGAATTATGAAGACTCTGATAAGTTAGAGCAATATATTTTAAGTATTGGTAAAAAATGGGTATCTCCTCCCTACAATGTAGATGGTTGGAGATTGGATGTTGCAGCGGATCTCGGGCACAGTCCGGAATATAACCATGAGTTCTGGAAAAAGTTTCGTAAAGTTGTAAAGACTGCAAATCCGGATGCTATTATAATGGCAGAGCATTATGGTAATCCACAAGCATGGCTGCAAGGGGATGAATGGGATACGGTTATGAATTACGATGCCTTCATGGAGCCGGTCACATGGTATTTGACCGGCATGGAGAAGCATAGTGATGATTACCGACAGGATTTGCTTGGAAATGTAGAACATTTTATTGGGGCGATGAAGCATCACATGACCCATATGTTAACGCCGTCTCTTATGGTATCCATGAACGAGTTGTCCAACCATGACCATTCCAGATTTCTTACAAGAACCAATCATATGGTTGGAAGAGTGCAGGAGCTGGGACATGATGCGGCAGAACAGTACACCAATGAAGCTGTGATGCGAGAAGCGATTGTAATGCAGATGACCTGGATTGGCGCTCCAACTGTATATTATGGAGATGAAGCCGGAGTGGTAGGATTCACAGACCCGGACAACAGACGTACTTATCCTTGGGGAAATGAAAATACTGGTTTAATCGCTTTTCATAAAGAGGCAATTCGTATCCATAAAGAAAGTGAAGCATTACGCTATGGCTCGCTGGAGATACTAGGGGGCAGAAACGGAATTTTGGCATATGGACGTTTTACCGAGAAGGATAAAATTTTGGTAGTGGTGAATAATAGTAATGAGGCAGTGGAGATAAAAGCTCCGGTCTGGAGGCTGGATGTGCCAAGAAACTGTGTTATGACACAGCTACTATATACTTACGAGAATAGTTATTCCACAAAAGACGGTAGATACCTGGTTGAGAATGGTGAAGTTACCTTGAAAATGAGCAGAAGTTCAGCTATCATTCTACAGTACAAAAACTGAAAAAGTAATTGCATTTTGAGATAAAATATGATATAAGTATTAATTGTCAGGTTGAAAAATCTGACACATGGATGGGTTCCCGAGTGGCCAAAGGGGGCAGACTGTAAATCTGTTAGCAACGCTTTCGGTGGTTCGAATCCACCTCCATCCATTACATGCCGCAGTGGCGGAACTGGCAGACGCACAGGACTTAAAATCCTGCGGGACTTATACTCCCGTACCGGTTCGATTCCGGTTTGCGGCATTGAGGAATGAGAGTAAAGTTTTTGGACTTTACTCTTTTTTGTTAAAAAGGGAAATTCGCGACAGATTTCTTTCTCTTACGTGTCTATATAGTAGAGAAACGAAAAGGGACACTACCCTATTGACTACAAACAAAGAACACAAAACACGGATGTTTACCATTGAAGAAATTACATTGAGAGAATAAAAGGTGGTTTGTAGTAGTAGGGGGTGTATCCCTATTTTTTTTACTTGTATTTATTTAAAATTGAAATATCTGGAAGAATATGGTAAAATTACAGTAATTGTAAGAAATTCAAAAGAATATACAAGAGAAAATCGAGGGTAAATATTGTGGAACAGAAAATGACTAAGGATGAAATGTTTGACAGTATCTATCGTTCTTGTGCAGTGGAAGTTTATAACGCTTGTTTGCGGGTGGCAAAGAGTGAAGACTTGGCACAGGAAATGACACAACAAGCTTTTGTAAATTTTTATGAACGTTTTGAAACAGTAAACCCGAAGAGTGCGAAGTCCTATTTGATTCGCAGTGCGAAGAATTTACTGTTCAACCATTTTCGGGATACCAAACGTGAAGTGCAAGATGAAGAGGGTGCTGAAGTGCTTCTGCGCAAGGAATATGCAACGGAGAGCTTGGAAGAGAGTTATCTTCGAGAAGAAAAGAAGATTGAGGAAGAGAATTTTAGTACAGTAATTCTTGCCGATTTGCAAAAGAATTATCCAAATGGTTATGAAGTGATATACAGAATATTCTATGAGGATAAAAGTCATGATGAGATAGCTGAGGAATTGGGGATTTCCAAGGATGTTCTCTACAGCAGACTGCGTAGGGTGAAGAATTGGATACGCAAGAAATACAGAGAAGAATTTGAAAATATGTAAATTGTTTAGTGCAAGAAAAGGTGCCGAAGAGGCACCTTTTTTATTTTTATGTTATTTTCCGATTGCTGCCTTTAACGCTTGCGCTAATTGGTCCGGGCAAGATGTTGGGCGTGGACCACAGTGGATTCCTTCCATGCGTGCAATTGCCTCATTTACATCCATTCCTTCTACCAGGCGTGCCACACCCTGCGTATTGCCAGAGCAGCCACCTATAAATTGAACGCCGGTAACCTTATTATCAACAATATCAAATCGAATTGCCTGAGAGCAAACTCCTCGTGTTCTATATTCCATCATAAATTCCTCCTGTTGTTTTATTTCTTTTACGACCCCATTATAACAAAATAATCTCAAAAAAACTACCATAAGAATTGCGATTCCACATGGTAAATGATATCATAAACAAAACAAGGGAAAGCGAGGATGAAAATATGACAATTGGAATTATCGGCGCAATGGAAGAAGAGGTGGCATTGCTGAAAGATGCCATGACAGTGAAAGAGACTGTAGAGTATGCTTCTATGACTTTTTGCAAAGGTATATTATGTGGGAAATATGTGGTTGTGGTAAAAAGCGGTATTGGAAAGGTGAATGCCGGCGTTTGTGCACAGATTCTAGTAGATAAATTCAATGTGGAAGTTCTAATTAATACGGGTATTGCGGGCTCACTGGATGCCTCCATTGATATTGGGGACATGGTGATTTCCACGGATTTGGTAGAGCATGATATGGATGCCTCTATCTTTGGGGATCCTGTTGGTCAGATTCCGAGAATGGATACTTTTTCCTTTCCGGCAGATCCAGTGCTTATTGAAAAGGCAGTGGCGGCTAATAGAGAAGCGAATCCAGATATTAAGACGTTTACAGGACGTATCGTGAGTGGGGACCAGTTCGTGTCTTCGCCGGAGGTGAAGGAAAGGTTGGTATCTAATTTCCAAGCTAGATGTACGGAGATGGAAGGGGCAGCAATTGCTCACACGGCATATTTAAATAAAGTTTCGTGTGTCATTATCCGAGCAATTTCGGACAAAGCTGACAACAGCGCTTCTGTGGATTATCCAACATTTGAAAGGAAAGCAATTGAGCATTCTGTAAGACTTGTTCAAAGTTTGTTGCCACGAATTTAAGGTGGAAGCAAGGGTGAAATCGACAAAAATATAAGACAATTCTTCTTTTCTGTGTTGAAAGATGTAATACGATTTTACAGCCCTCCTGATTTTTTTCCTGTATAATTGCAGTAAATAAAAAAAGGAGGACTCTTTTATGTTAGAGACAATCATAAACACAGGAAGTATTCTTTGGGTGTTGGGAATTATGACGGCAGTTGGTGTTTTGGCAAAAGTCATTTCCCATATTACAGTCAGAAAAATGGTGAGAGCAGCCAGTGAAATACAGAAGAGCAATCACAGACTTATGCGTCTTATTAAAGCAAAATTCGAACACGCAAGTATGGTAAGTGATAAGGTGCAAAATGTAGATGCATTTGTACAGAAATACCTATATGAGTACAAGGTGCTGGGAGCTCGCCTAGAGACGTGGAGAGCCTTACAGAAAAAGTTGATTTGGTTTATTCTTGCAGTTGGTCTGTTAGGAGTATTAGGAGCATATCAGGTGCATGGTTTAGGGGAACAGACATTTCGCTATGGAAGCCTTACAGCAATATATGCAGTATTCCTCTACAGTATACATATCTTAACAAATGAAAAGCTAAAGCTACAGGCAGCAAAAAATTACATGGTGGATTATTTGGAGAATGTGTGTATTCATCGCTATGAGAAGGCCAGTCAGATGCATGCAGAAGTACAGGCTATAGAGGAAGCACAGCAGGAAGAAGTCGGGAAGGACAATCCGCTGCAGGCTACGGAAGCTGTGAAACAGGCAGAGGTGGAGCAAGAAATCAAAACTGAGAAAGAACGAGATGAACAGCAGATGCGGATTCGAGCTATTCTTGAGGAGTTTTTGGCTTGATAAAACAGAGTACATTTGATAAACTGTTATTATTATGGAACAATCAGAGAAGGAAGTGGCAAGTTGTTATCAAATCAAGTGCTAAATAAGATTATTACAGATATTTATAGGGTTATTCAGGTGGACTGCTCCGTTTGGAGTAAAGAAGGGCAATGCCTTGTCAGTACCGCCGAAGACGACCATGCGGTGGCACCCCAGGTGGCTGCGTTTTTGAAAGATGCAGAAGAAATGAAAGTCACCAAGAAAGGTGCATTTTTCTCAATTTGGGACAATGACGAGTTGGCGTATGTTCTGGCAATTCACAAAGTGGTGGACAATCTTTCTGTGACAGGAGGACTTTGTGTGTGCCAGTTTGAACACCTGATTCAAGCATATAAAACCCGTGTAGATAAGAACCGGTTTTACCAGAATCTGATTTTGGACAACCTGCTTCTGGTAGATATTTATAATCAGGCGAAAAAAATGAATATAGACACTGAGGCAAGAAGGGCAGTTTTTGTTATAGAGCCAAAGCATGAAGATGACAATTTGGTTTTGGAAACAATAAAAGGCTTGTATGTAACAGGGACAAAGGATTTTGTTACATCAGTGGATGAAAATCACGTTATTTTTGTCAAAACTTTGGAACGTACAGAAGACTACGAGGAGATGGAGCATATTGCAAAAACTCTTGTAGACATGTTGAATATGGAAGTTATGATTGGCGTTCGGGTGGCTTATGGCACGATTATAGACAATATTAAGGACGTGTCAAGATCGTACAAGGAAGCAATCATGGCATTGGATGTGGGAAGAAGTTTCTATGCTGAAAAGACGGTGCTGGCATATAATGAGCTGGGCATCGGCCGTTTGATTCATCAGCTTCCAATCTCGCTCTGCGACATGTTTTTAAAAGAAGTTTTCAGTGGTGATGCCTTAAGACAGTTGGATGAAGAAACATTGAGTACAGTAAACCTGTTTTTTGAGAACAGTTTAAATATCTCAGAAACAGCCAGAAAAATGTATGTACACCGTAACACGTTGGTGTATCGGTTGGAGAAGATACAAAAAATCACAGGCTTAGATGTGCGTGTGTTTGACGATGCGCTTACATTTAAAATAGCTTTAATGGTATCCATGCATATAAAATCCGTGCAAAATTCATGACGTAATGCACGGCGGATAAGATAGACAGGAGGAAACAAGACATGATTACACTTTATAATCAAGGTGCATATTTGATCAATGGCCTTGAACTTGTAGAAGATACAAAAGATGCTAAGGCAATCATTGCCGCAAAGACAGGAAAGACGATTAGCAAAGAAGAGGCTGCAAAAGAAACCATTGCTTATGGTATCTTAGAGGCCCATAACACTTCTTCCAATATGGAACGTTTGAAGATTAAATTTGATAAATTGACATCACATGATATTACATTCGTAGGCATTATCCAGACAGCGAGAGCTTCAGGGTTGGAAAAGTTCCCAATTCCTTACGTATTAACAAACTGCCACAATAGTTTATGCGCAGTTGGGGGAACCATCAACGAAGATGACCACATGTTTGGACTTACATGTGCAAAGAAATACGGTGGAGTCTATGTGCCACCTCACCAGGCGGTTATTCATCAATTTGCTAGAGAAATGCTGGCAGGCGGCGGTAAGATGATTCTTGGTTCAGACAGCCATACCCGCTACGGGGCCCTGGGTACTATGGCGATGGGCGAAGGCGGTCCGGAACTTGTAAAACAGTTACTGAATAAAACTTACGATATCAAAATGCCGGGCGTAGTTGCCATTTATTTAGATGGAGAACCGACTCTCGGAGTAGGACCACAGGACGTTGCCCTTGCAATTATCGGAGCAACCTTTGGAAATGGCTATGTAAACAACAAAGTCATGGAATTTGTTGGACCGGGTGTGGAAAAACTTAGCGCCGATTTCCGTATCGGAATTGATGTTATGACCACAGAGACAACCTGTCTTTCTTCTATATGGAAAACAGATGACACAATTAAGGAATTCTATGATATCCATGGAAGAAGCCAGGATTACAAAGAGTTGAATCCTGGGGAAGTTGCATATTATGATGGTGTGGTTTATGTGGACCTTAGCAAAATCAAACCAATGATTGCAATGCCATTCCACCCAAGCAATACATATACAATTGATGAAGTAAATGCAAATCTGAAGGACATCCTTCATGACGTAGAACGGCGTGCACTGGTAAGCCTTGACGGAGCAGTGGATTACTCTCTACAGGATAAAATACGTGACGGAAAACTCTACGTGGAACAAGGAATCATCGCAGGTTGTGCCGGCGGTGGATTTGAAAATATCTGTGCAGCGGCAGATATTATTCGCGGTAAAAATATTGGTTCCGATGCATTTACATTTAGCGTATATCCGGCAAGTACACCGGTTTATATGGAACTTGTAAGAAATGGTGCAGTGGCTGACCTTATGGCTGCAGGTACCATTGTGAAGACTGCATTTTGCGGGCCTTGCTTCGGTGCGGGCGACACTCCTGCAAACAATGCATTTAGTATTCGTCACTCAACAAGAAACTTCCCGAACCGCGAAGGTTCCAAACTTCAAAGCGGACAGATTTCTTCAGTGGCACTTATGGATGCTCGTTCCATTGCAGCAACAGCAGCAAATAAAGGCTTCTTAACTTCCGCAGCGGATGTAATGGACATTGAGTATAAAGCACCAAAATATCACTTTGACAGCAGCATCTACGCAAACCGCGTATTTGACAGCAAAGGCGTAGCTGATCCAAGTGTGGAAATCCAGTTCGGTCCAAACATCAAGGACTGGCCGGCAATGTCAGCACTTCCTGAAAATTTGGTGTTAAAAGTGGTTTCCGAGATTCATGACCCTGTTACCACAACGGACGAATTGATTCCATCAGGGGAGACTTCTTCTTACCGTTCTAATCCACTTGGACTTGCAGAATTTGCCCTTTCCAGAAAGGATCCTGCATATGTAGGACGTGCAAAAGAAGTACAAAAGGCACAAAAAGCAATTGAAAACGGCACTTGTCCGCTAGAAGCCTTAGAGGAATTGAAACCGGTGATGGATGTGATTCGAGCATCTTATCCGGAAGCAGGCAAAGGCAATATTGGTGTGGGAAGTACCATTTTCGCGGTAAAACCGGGGGATGGCTCTGCACGTGAGCAGGCCGCTTCCTGCCAGAAGGTATTAGGTGGCTGGGCAAACATTGCAAATGAATATGCAACAAAACGTTATCGTTCTAACTTAATCAACTGGGGTATGCTTCCATTTATCACAGAAGAGGACCATGAGGCACTTAGCTTCAAGAACGGAGATTATATCTTTGTTCCGGATGTGAGAAAAGCAGTGGAAGAAAAACAGGATGTGATTAAGGCATTTGTAGTTGGAGACGATTTGAAAGAGATTACATTAAAACTTGGAGACCTTACAGATAATGAAAGAGAGATTATCCTGAAGGGATGCTTGATCAATTATTATAAAGGGTAGTTAAGATTCAAAAAAGGTGCGTAAGCCATAGGCTTAAGCACCTTCATGTTTTGTTATACAATCTATTTTGTCAATACTTCCACATCATCTTCTGTCACCAGCACCATATATTCGATCTGTGCAGATAGCCCGTTATCTTCCGTATAAACTGTCCAACCATTTTCTTCGTCCACAAAGAAATCAGGACTCCCCTCGTTAATCATAGGTTCAATGGTAAACATCATACCCGGAACCAATACCATTTCTGTCCCCTTTGGAGTCACATAACTTACATAAGGTTCTTCGTGAAATTCCAGCCCAATTCCATGTCCCCCGATATCTTCAACAACAGAATAGCCATTTGCTTTTGCATGGCTGTTAATGGCATGGGCAATATCACCCAAGTGCCCCCATGGTTTTGCAGCAGCCAGCCCGCGTTTTACACACTCTTCCGTTACCTTCAAAAGCCTGGCCGCACGCTTGGAAATATTTCCGATGGCAAACATGCGGGACGCATCTGAATAATACCCATCTAATATAGTAGACACATCTACATTGATAATGTCCCCTTCCTTTAAAATCACGTTTTCGTCAGGAATACCGTGACAGACCTCATTGTTCAGTGAAGTGCATACACTTTTTGGGAAACCTTCGTATCCTAATGGTGCAGGAACGCCACCATGTGAAGTGGTATAATCATATACTAATTTATCAATATCAGCAGTGCTCATGCCTGCTTGAATATGTTCGGCAACATGGTCTAAGATGGCAGTGTTGAGAGCGGCACTTTTTTTGATTGCTTCAATCTGCTCCGGCGTTTTTAAGAGTCCTTTATGTGGTGTAATGTGTCCTTGCATGGTTAAAAGCAGAAGTCTATGGTCAATCGATAGTTTTTTCATGGGGAAATCTCCTTTTTAAATTTACATTCCTTATATAGTATAACGCAAATTTGTGTTGTTAGCACCTAAAAAATGAGGTATACTTATTAATGATAGTGTTTTGTAATAGGAACAGGAGGAGTGAAGAATGCTTCGAATCGGTATGCTTACAAGCGGAGGAGATTGTCAGGCGCTGAATGCAGCAATGCGCGGCGTTGTCAAGGGACTTACTTCTAAGGGTAATGATGTTGAAATCTATGGTTTCAAAGATGGGTACAAAGGATTAATTTACAGTAATTTCTCTATGTTGACATCCAAGGACTTTTCGGGTATTCTGACCGTCGGAGGGACCATTTTGGGGACTTCCAGACAACCATTTAAGTTGATGAGAGAACCGGATAAGAACGGTTTAGATAAAGTAGAGGCAATGAAGCACACCTATCATAAGCTGGGTTTGGATTGTCTTGTGGTATTAGGTGGGAATGGGACGCATAAGACGGCCAATCTTCTTCGGGAAGAGGGGCTGAATGTCATCACCCTTCCAAAGACAATTGACAATGACCTTTGGGGAACGGATATGACCTTTGGTTTTCAGAGCGCAGTTGACATTGCCACCAACACAATTGATTGCATTCATACTACGGCTACGTCTCATAGCCGAGTATTTATTGTAGAGATTATGGGACACAGAGTTGGCTGGGTTGCCCTTCATGCTGGGATTGCAGGAGGTGCGGATATTATTCTTCTTCCGGAAATTCCATATGATTTGGATGTAATTTCAGAAGCCATTCAGAACCGTACCAAAGCGGGAAAACATTTTACAATCATAGCAGTGGCAGAAGGTGCCATTTCAAAAGAAGACGCAAAGCTTTCTAAGAAAGAATACAAGGAAAAGCTGAAGAAAAGAAAATATCCATCCATCGCATATGAACTGGCAGAACAGATTCAGAGCAGAACGGAACAAGAGGTTCGCATTACCATACCGGGACATATGCAGCGAGGAGGCTCACCTTGTCCATATGACAGAGTACTTTCCACCAGACTTGGAGCAGAAGCGGCAGAGTTGATTCTGAATCAAGAGTATGGTTATATGGTAGGTATTCAAAATGGTGAGATTGTAAAAGTTCCACTGGAGGAGGTAGCAGGGAAATTAAAATACGTTGACCCTGATGCCCAGATTATTAAGGAAGCAAGATTAACAGGAATTAGTTTTGGAAACTAGTAGTTTTAGATTAGAAAGGATATGGAATTATGTCGTACATGGCCTTATATCGGAAATTTCGTCCTGGAGAATTTGAGGACGTAAAAGGACAGGATCATATTAGTCAGACGCTACAAAATCAAATAAAGGCAAATCGTATTGGACATGCATATCTTTTTTGCGGTACGAGAGGAACAGGAAAAACGTCTGTTGCCAAGATTTTTGCAAAAGCGGTGAATTGCGAGAGGCCGTTGAATGGTAGTCCATGTGGAGAATGTGAGACATGCCGGGCAATCAGCGAAGGACGTTCTATGAATGTGATTGAGATTGACGCCGCATCCAATAATGGCGTGGATAACATTCGTGAAATTCGCGAAGAAGTTGCTTATCGTCCGACAGAAGGAAAGTATAAAGTATACATTATAGATGAGGTTCATATGCTTTCCATTGGCGCATTTAATGCTCTGTTGAAGACGCTGGAAGAACCGCCGGAGTACGTTATATTTATCTTGGCCACAACAGAGGCTCATAAGATTCCGATTACCATTTTGTCCAGATGTCAGAGGTATGATTTTAAGAGAATCTCTATTGATACCATTTCCCAGCGGTTGTTAGACCTGATGGAACGAGAGCAGGTAGAGGTGGAAGAGAGAGCTATTCGTTATATTGCCAAGGCGGCAGATGGTTCCATGAGAGATGCACTTAGTCTCTTAGACCAATGTATCGCATTCTATCTTGGACAGAAGCTGACATACGACCATGTGCTGGAAGTGCTTGGGGCAGTAGATACAGAAGTTTTCAGCAGACTTCTTCGGGAGATTATCAGCAGAGACGTGGGGAAAGTATTAAAAAGTGTGGAAGAACTTGTGATGCAGGGGCGTGAACTTGGACAACTTACCACGGACTTTACTTGGTATTTAAGAAACTTGCTTCTTGCAAAGAGTTCTGATAATATGGAAGACGTGCTAGATGTTTCCAGTGAAAATCTGGCACAATTAAAAGAAGAGGCACAGTTAATTGAAAACGATACGTTGATTCGTTATATAAGAATTTTTTCTGAGTTATCCAATCAATTAAAATATGCCACTCAGAAGAGAGTGTTATTAGAGGTTGCTTTGATTAAACTTTGTAAGCCAGCTATGGAAGTGAATCAGGACAGTCTGTTAGACCGAATTCGTGCAGTGGAGGCTCAATTGGAAAAAGGGGTCCCGGTTCAAGCTACGGAAGTGATGTATGTGAATCGGAACGAGACCGAGTCTTTTCCAGAAGTGAAAGTGGAACTTCCAAAGGCACTTACAGAAGAAGTGCAGGAAGTAGCCAAGAATTTTCGTGGGATTGCGAACCAAGCGTCTCCCATGATACGAAGTTACCTAAAATTTGCTAAGTTGAGTGTGGGTAATCAGGATCAATTATTAATTGTCTTGCCGGACGAAGTGAGTGCGGGAGTGGTAGGTACGGATTCCCATAAAGAAGAACTTCAGAATTTAATAGAAGAGAAAATCGGCAAAACAGTTACCATTGAAGTGCGTCACGTGGAAGAAGGACGACGTTTTGAGGACAGTTTTGTGGATATAGAAAAAGTGGTCCATATGGACCTTACAATAGAAGATTAGGAGGATAATGAGATGGCAAAGCGTGGAGGATTTCCAGGAGGTGGAATGCCGGGAAACATGGCCAATTTGATGAAACAGGCACAGAAGATGCAAAGACAAATGGAAGAACAAGCGAAGGAAATGGAAACCAAAGAGTTTACTGCAACAGCGGGAGGCGGTGCGGTTGAAGTGACTGTTTCTGGAAAGAGAGAAGTTGTAAAGGTGAAACTTGACCAAGAGGTAGTAGATCCGGATGATGTTGAAATGTTAGAAGATTTGATTGTGGCAGCAACAAACGAAGCACTTCGCAAAGTGGAAGAAGCATCTACGTCAGCAATGTCTAAATTGACAGGCGGCTTGGGTGGAATGCCAGGTATGCCATTTTAATTTCTAGTCAAATAGAGATGGAGTGTATAACAGATGGATTACTACAGTAGTCAGATAAGCAAGTTAATAGAAGAATTATCAAGGCTTCCGGGTATTGGGGCAAAGTCGGCACAGAGATTGGCCTTTCATATTATTAATATGCCGACGGAACAGGTGGACAGATTGGCCAATACGATGGTGGAAGCCAGAAATAACATTCGTTATTGTAAGAAATGTTTTACGCTGACAGACCAGGAACTTTGTCCTATCTGTAGCAGCAGTAATCGAGACCCGAAGACCATTATGGTTGTAGAGACCACCAGAGATTTGGCAGCATATGAGAAGACTGGAAAATACGGTGGTGTTTATCATGTGCTTCATGGTGCAATTTCACCGATGCTTGGAATTGGTCCGGGAGATATTAAATTAAAGGAATTGATGGAGCGTCTTCAGGGGGATGTGGATGAGGTGATTGTCGCCACAAATTCCAGTTTAGAAGGGGAAACAACAGCTATGTATATCAGTAAGTTGATTAAACCTACAGGCATCAAGGTGAGCAGAATTGCCAGTGGAGTCCCTGTCGGCGGAGACTTGGAGTACATTGACGAGGTTACATTGTTACGTGCTTTAGAAGGACGTACAATTTTATAATGAAAGTAGTACCATAATATTTATGAGGAGGCAAAAGGCATGAACAAATTAGAATTGATGAAGCATGCAAATGAAGTTCGCAAGGGTGTT
The DNA here is from genome assembly GCA_045545895.1 of Faecalimonas sp. Lineage (GTDB taxonomy): Bacteria > Bacillota > Clostridia > Lachnospirales > Lachnospiraceae > Faecalimonas. Next base: position 5,294 of record JAZQBW010000068.1, on the reverse strand, counting down.
ATCACAGGTACTTTCCATGCGAAATCCGGTCATCCGGGTGGTTCATTATCCGCAGCAGATATTTTTACATATCTGTTTTTTGAGGAAATGAATATTGATCCAAAGAATCCAAAGAAAGCAGACCGTGACCGTTTTGTGTTATCAAAAGGACACACAGCTCCGGGTTACTATGCCACATTGGCAGAAAGAGGATTTTTCCCGATGGAGGATATGGCAACCCTTCGTAAAGTGGGTTCATATTTACAAGGACATCCAGATATGAAAGGAATTCCAGGTGTGGATATGTCAAGCGGTTCCCTCGGACAGGGAATCTCAGCAGCAGTGGGAATGGCTATTTCGGCAAAACTTTCTAATGAAGATTACCGTGTTTACACTTTGTTAGGTGATGGCGAGATTCAGGAAGGACAGGTTTGGGAGGCGGCCATGCTTGCAGGCCACAGAGAATTGGACAACTTAGTTGTAATTGTAGACAACAATGGTCTTCAAATTGATGGGGCAATTGAGACGGTATGTTCACCATATCCAATTGATAAAAAGTTTGAAGCATTTAATTTCCATGTAATTAATGTGGATGGGCACGACTTTGATGCGTTGGAAACTGCATTCAGAGAGGCTAGAGAAGTAAAAGGTCAGCCAACAGCAATTATTGCAAAAACCATCAAAGGCAAAAATGTATCCTTTATGGAGAATCAGGCATCATGGCATGGAGTTGCTCCAAATGCAGAACAATATGCAAAGGCCATGGAAGAATTAGAGGAAGTGGGTGAAGCTTTATGTCAGATGTAAAGAAAATTGCTACTCGTGAAAGTTATGGTAATGCCTTGGCTGAATTAGGTGCTTTGCACGAAGACTTGGTAGTGTTGGATGCGGATTTATCCGGTGCTACAAAGACGGGCATTTTTAAAAAGGCATTTCCGGAAAGACATATTAACTGCGGTATTGCGGAAGGAAATATGATGGCAGTTGCAGCAGGTATTGCATCCACAGGAAAGGTTCCGTTTGCAAGCTCTTTTGCAATGTTTGCTGCAGGCAGGGCATTTGAGCAGGTGCGTAATTCCATCGGTTATCCACACTTGAATGTAAAAATTGGTGCTACCCATGCAGGTATTTCTGTTGGGGAAGATGGAGCAACACATCAATGTAATGAAGATATTGCACTTATGCGTACCATTCCAAAAATGGTTATCTTAAACCCATCGGATGATGTGGAGGCAAAAGCGGCTGTAAAAGCGGCATACGAACACCAAGGTCCGGTATATCTTCGCTTTGGTAGATTGGCAGTGCCGGTAATCAATGATCATCCAGATTACAAATTCGAGATTGGAAAAGGAATCGTTCTCCGAGAAGGAAAAGATGTGACAATTTTTGCAACAGGCTTGGAAGTTGCAGAAGCACTGGTTGCAGCAGATTTACTGGAAGCAGACGGCATTCATGCAAAGGTAATTAATATTCATACCATTAAGCCATTGGACAAAGAACTCGTTGTGGCAGCAGCAAAGGAGACAGGTAAAGTGGTTACAGTAGAGGAACACTCTGTAATCGGCGGACTTGGAAGTGCAATCTGTGATGTGTTATCAGAGGAAGCGCCTACTAAGGTAATGAAAATCGGTGTGAATGACACATATGGTGAATCAGGACCGGCAGTGGAATTAATAAAAAAATATGGATTAGACGGGGAGAGCATTTACAAAAAAGTAAAGGCCTTTGTATAATCATGACACATTGGGTAGAGATTTGGTATCTCTACCCTTTTTTTGTCTGACGCTTTTTAGAATGACCGACAGAAAATGATAAAATCAGCATATTGGAAGTGTTAATATGATGCCAAAAGATGAATGAGGTGAAATCAATGAAAAGACAACTTCCAAAGAATGTCAGACAAATTGGAAATGTAAGTGATACTTCAAAAATTTATGTGGAAGATTATGTGGACACTTTTTTTAACCAACTGTGTGAGAAAACGGACCAGACTCCTGTGGGAGCATTTCTGGTGGGGGAAATCGTACAAGAGAAGGATGAAGATTATATTTACGTATATGGTGCAATACAGATGAAAGAGGTGGTACAAAAGGGAAGGGATATTTTTATCAATGAGAACACATGGAAAAATGCCTGTGAGACGTGCAAGCAGTATTTTGGAGATGCAGAAATATTAGGATGGTTTCTAGCAGCAGTAGGACAACCCTTGGATATTAATCACAACATACTAAAAGTACATCAAAAGTTCTTTTCCAGGGAGAAGAGTATTTTCGTTATAAAAGAAGCCAGAGAAAAAGAGGAAAAGTATTTTATACATAAATTTAAGGATTTAATGGAATGTGGGGGCCATTACATTTATTATGAAAAGAATGTGGAGATGCAGGATTATATGATCTCTACACGCAAGAAAACCGGGATGACTCCTAGCGAGATCATAGAAGATACCGTTACAAAGAATTTCAGAAGTGTAATTCGAAACAAGGCGGAAAAAAGTCAACAAAAGGGACGCTCAAGGTTGGTATATGCCATGAGCACATTTTTGATTTTGGTGGTATTGGTGATTGGTGTTACCATGCTTAACAATTATGAGAAGATGAAAGGAATGACAAGTTCTCTTGACAAGTTGAACGAAAACGTAACAAAAGACGATGTAATAGAAACGATTGGGGATATTGTGCAGGTAGAAGGAATCGATGATGAGACTGCCGAGTCTGAAAATCCGGAAGATACAAAAGACGAGGAAGATGTGGAAGGCTCCGATGTAACAGAGAAACCAGACGATGCTTTGGTTTCTGACGACATAGAGAATCCGGATGATGCTACGGTTTCCAGTGAAACAGAGAATCCGGAGGGACAAGCATCTCCAGAGCCACTGCCGGAACAGCCAGGGGAACAAGCATCGGAACAGCCAGAACAGAATAACGTATATACAGTGGAAAAGGGGGATACGTTAGCTACTATCAGCAAAAAAATATATGGCGATATTACCCATGTTGATGCCATTTGCGAATTAAATGGTTTAGAAGATGGCAATTTTATACTGATTGGCCAAAAATTATTATTACCATAGAGGAAAAGTATGCTATACTAGTACACAAGAAAATCCAGACAAAAGGAAGTCTATTATAATGGAAGAAACGAAAAGAAAGAAAATACGAATAAAGGCGTTTTGCTCTCGTTTTTGGAAACAAATTTTGGGTGTTACTCTTTTCATAATAGTAGCCATAGGGATTGCATTTTGTGTATACCGATATATGGAATATAATTATGTACAGGTTATAAAGACTTATGAAAATCAAAGTACACATGGAGGAAGTTACATTTCATATGCAGATGGTCTATTGGAATACAGTAGAGATGGAATTGCCATGCTTACAGAAGAAGGAGAGGAACTGTGGAATCAACCTTGTCAGATGAGCAGTCCGGTGGTAGAGATTTGCAAGGACACGGCTGCTGTTGCAGACAAAGGTGGGACAAGTATTTTTGTGTTTCAAAAAAATGGATTAAAGGGAGAAATTCAGACCACAAGACCCATAGAGAAAGTAACCGTTTCCGCACAGGGAATTGTGGCTGCTATATTACAGGATGAAAAGACGCCGAGAGTCATGTGCTACGACGCAAAAGGGAATATTTTGGTAGAGCATAAAGCATCTCTCACAAGTACAGGGTATCCGGTGGATTTGGCCATATCTCAGGATGGGAATGTGCTTTTGGTTTCCTATCTGTGTGTAAAAGGAGGCGGGGTTGCCACAAGAGCAGTTTTCTATCATTTTGGACAAGCAGGAGAAGATAAAACTGATCATCAGGTTGCGCAAAAGGAATACGGAGATACGATAATTCCGACCACGGTGTTTCTGAATAAGAACACCTCCTTGCTGGTGTCTGATCGTTCCTTGATTTTCTATAAGGGATTGGAGGAACCGAAAGAATCACAAGTTATAGAATTAGATAAAGAGATAAAAAGCATTTCATATAACGATAAGCACATTGCACTTGTTCTAAAAAACGTTGGAGAAGCAGGTGATGAGTTGCGTCTGTATCGATTGGATGGGAAGCAGATCATGAATGCAGAGATAGAGGGAGAGTATGCAAATATAAAGATCTCAAAAGGACAAGTTCTTTTATATGAAGAAAGTAAATGTGCTATTTTCAACGCTTCGGGCGTTCGTAAATATGAAGGAACAATGGAAATGAATGTCATGGATATGTTTCCAATGGCAGGCATGAATAAATACATGGTGATAAGTGCAAATGGATTTCAGGAAATTCAACTTGCAAAATAGGAGAGTATAGATATGAATGGATTATTAATTGCAGTAGGGCTAATCTTTTTGGTTTGTATGATAGTGGGTTATACAAGAGGATTTATCAAGATTGTTGCATCTTTAGGAGCAACAGTGGCAACCATTGTGTTGGCAACATTTCTGTCGCCATATGTAAGTGGAGTGTTATTAAAGACAGTTCCCATTGAAGAGATGATGCAGGAAAAGTGTATGGAGATTCTGATGTCAAACCAAGAAGAAGGGGTAACGATTTCCGATGACGTAGAAAACTCCAGGGATGCGCAGTTTTTTATGATTGAAAATGCAAAGTTGCCTGAAGTCTTTCAACAATTATTATCAAAGAATAATAACCCTGAGATTTACAAAACATTGGGGGTTACCACCTTTAGTGAATATATTGGAAGCTATCTTGCACGGTTAATTGCCGACATAGTGAGTTTCCTCTTAACATTGATAGTAGTGACAATTGTAGTGCGTACTATATTATGTACCATAGGGTTTATAGGAAAACTTCCGGTGATTGGTGGGATTAACCGTATAGCCGGAGGCATTCTTGGGATTGGAACAGGGCTCATAGTAGTATGGGTGTTATTTATTATTATTACATTAATGTATGATAGCGAAATTGGCCGACAGTGTTTTGCAAGTATAGCAGAAAATGAATTTCTCACATATTTATATGAAAATAATATTTTGATGAATTATATTACCAAGTTTAGGGCATAATAGAAACGGATTCTATTTTAGAATATAAGATAGAATCCGTTTTGTTATGCGATAGAAATTCTAATTGTATGAATTGTTTCAAAAAATTTTGAAAAAAATTAAAAAAAGTTGTTGACACAGAGGGTTGGGTTGTGATAATCTAATTAAGCTGTCGCGAGACAACAAAGAACATTGATAATTAAACAATAGATGACAATAAAACGAATTCCTGAAGATTTCTTTAAGAGATTAATTCAAGAACAGACATTTATGTCGAACCTTAATAACAGTAAAAAAGGAAAGAATTGCTAGTTGTGATTCTGGACT
>JAZQBW010000067.1:0-20520 GCA_045545895.1 Faecalimonas sp. | reverse complement strand
GGTATGACATCTCACGCTGCCGTAGTTGCACGTGGTATGGGTACATGTTGTGTATCTGGTTGTGGAGACATCAACATGGACGAAGAAAACAAGAAATTCACATTAGCTGGTAAGACATTCAACGAAGGAGATGAAATCTCTATCGATGGTACAACAGGTAACATCTACGATGGAATCATCCCAACAGTTGATGCTCAAATCGCTGGTGAATTCGGAAGAATTATGGCATGGGCTGACAAGTTCAGAAGATTAAAAGTTAGAACAAATGCTGATACTCCGGCAGATGCTAGAAAAGCTCGTGAACTCGGTGCAGAAGGTATCGGTCTTACACGTACAGAGCACATGTTCTTCGAAGAAGACAGAATTGGTGCTTTCCGTGAAATGATCTGTGCTGACACTGTAGAAGAAAGAGAAGCAGCACTTGATAAGATTCTTCCATACCAACAAGGAGACTTCGAAGGATTATTTGAAGCATTAGAAGGTAACCCAGTTACTATCCGTTTCTTAGATCCACCTCTTCACGAATTTGTTCCTACAGAGGAAGAAGATATTAAGAAACTTGCTGATGCTCAAGGAAAGACTGTAGAAGATATTAAAGCAATTATTCAATCATTACATGAATTTAACCCAATGATGGGACACAGAGGACTTCGTCTTGCTGTAACATATCCTGAAATTGCTAAGATGCAGACAAAAGCTGTTATCCGTGCGGCAATCAACGTACAAAAAGCACACGCTGATTGGAAGGTAGTTCCAGAAATCATGATTCCACTTTCATGTGATGCAAAAGAATTAGCATACGTTAAGAAAGTAGTTGTAGAAACAGCTGACGCTGAAATCGCAGCTGCAGGCGTAGAATTAGCTTACGAAGTAGGTACTATGATGGAAATTCCACGTGCTTGCTTAACAGCAAACGAAGTTGCAAAAGAAGCTGACTTCTTCTGCTTCGGTACAAACGACTTAACACAGATGACATATGGATTCTCTCGTGATGACGCTGGTAAGTTCTTAGATGCTTACTATGATACAAAGATCTTCGAAAACGATCCATTTGCTAAGTTAGACCAAACAGGTGTAGGACAATTAATGGAAATGGCTATCAAATTAGGTAAGCCAGTTAATCCACACTTACATGTTGGTATCTGTGGAGAACACGGTGGAGATCCAAGTTCAGTAGAATTCTGCCATAAGATTGGATTGGACTATGTATCTTGTTCACCATTCCGTGTTCCTATCGCAAGATTGGCAGCAGCCCAAGCGGCTATCGCTGACAAGTAGGATACTGAAAACAGCGTAAAAGAACTTAATTAGGTTTAAGAAGAAATCCCTCTACGAAAGATTCGTAGAGGGATTTTTATATTGTGGTGGGAGTGGAGTGTGATATAATAGGTATAAACAAATCGGAATTTGAAGGAGAAAAGATATGAAATTGAAGAACATCCTAATCGTTGTTAAAGATATAGAAAAATCGAGAAAATTTTATCACGACTTGTTTGGTTTAGATTTGGTGCTTGACAATGACGGAAATATGATTTTAACGGAAGGTCTTGTCCTTCAAGATGAGAAAATATGGAAAAGATTTTTAGACAGAGATATTGTTCCAAAGAGTAACTCTTGCGAATTGTATTTTGAAGAACGGGATATTGAGTCATTTATTGAAAAATTAGAAAGATTATACCCAACGATTGAATATATAAATCCTCTTATGACACATAGTTGGGGGCAGCGAGTAATACGATTCTACGATTTGGACGGTAACTTAATCGAAGTAGGAACTCCGATGTAATCAACAAATTCAAATTTAACGAGGTAATATAATATGGAGGAAAAAAATAGATGTAAATGGTGTAACTTAAAAAATCCACTATATGTTGAATATCACGATACTGAATGGTGTGTTCCAAATTTTGACGATAAATATTTATACGAAATGTTGATACTAGAATCTTTTCAGGCAGGCTTGTCTTGGGAATGCGTTCTGAATAAGAGAGAAAGTTTTAGAAAAGCGTATGATAATTTTGATTTAAATAAAGTGATTACTTATGATGAGAACAAGGTAAATGAATTGTTAAGCAACAAAGATATCATAAGAAATAAACGAAAAATCAATGCAAGTATCAATAACAGTAAGATTTTTAAAACTATAGTTGACGAGTACGACTCTTTTTATAACTATTTAAGAACTTTTACTAAAGATAGAACCATTTATGAAACGAATAAAACCACAAATGACTTATCGGACACTTTATCGAAAGATTTGCAAAATAGAGGAATGACATTTGTCGGTTCAGTTATTATATATTCCTATTTACAAGCAATAGGTGTAATATATTCACACGATAAAGACTGTTATCTGTACAAGAGTAGTGAATAACAAGCACAACAATTAAAGGGAGCGCGCGTGCTATGAAAATTTACGATATCTCTCAGGAAGTTTTCATTTTTCTTTGACATAGTGAGAGTTGCTTGCATTAATACTCCTAGAATAGAGTGCAATAAATCTACAGAAGAATGGACCTTTAATTTGATAAAAAATGATTATAAGAAGTTAATAATGGAATTTTATGGAGGAAATATCCGTGGTATACAAATTGAAATACGGTAATACGAACACATTCTTGGTTTGTGGTACAGGTGGTAATTTACTCATTGATACCGATTATGCAGGAACATTACCGGCATTTTATAGAGCCATCAAAAAACATGGTGTTATGGTTTCTGACATCGATTATGTTTTGGCGACCCATTATCATCCGGATCATGTTGGGTTGGTGAGCGAACTTATGGAACAAGGGGTCAAACTGCTTCTGTTGGAACATCAGAAGTCATATATCCATTTTGCAGATGAAATATTTAGCAGGGATAAGCGGTTGAATTATAAGCCTATAAACGACGATAATGCAAACATTATTAGTACTGAAGAGAGCAGAAAGTTTCTTGAAAGTGTTGGTATTGAGGGCGAAATATTATCTACTCCAAGTCATAGCGAGGACAGTATATCTTTGATTTTGGATAATGGAGTGTGTATTGTAGGTGACTTAGAACCTATCGAATATCTAGATGCTTATAATAAAAATGAAAGATTAAGGCAAGACTGGGCAACAGTTATGTGTTATGACCCTAAAATCATATATTATGCTCATGCGAATGAAAAGACATTGTAGAAAACGAATTTAGCAAGAAAAGAGAATGGCGATAAAAAGGGTAATATTAATTGAACTAATGGTTTGTGGAGGAGAAGAAAATGAAAACAAAAAATACAGCAACATTATATGCAATATTGGCTGCTGCATTATATGCAATCAATGCAGTTTAAGAAGAAGTGCCCGAACAGAAAGGCTATAATGGACTTAGATGAATTTGAATTTGTTGACATTCGATGTTAAAGTTATAACTTGAATGTGTAATGTAATAGTGCTACAATCACAATAAGTAATTGCTAGGAGAAATGATATGAAAACATATACGATTATTGCAGGTGTTAATGGTGCGGGTAAAAGCAGTCTTACAGGTGTACTTCGCACGGAAATCACAAATCTTGGAAAGATAATAGATGTTGATAAAATCATTGCAAAATGTAATGGAAATATGATTGAAGGAGGCAAAAAATCAATTGAATTAATTGATGATTGCCTAGATAGAGAAATTTGTTTTACACAAGAGACAACATTGTCGGGTCATAGAGTTTTTAATACTGTAAAAAAGGCGATTGAAAAAGGATATTATATCCGTCTTTATTATGTGGGGCTAAATACTGTGGAAGAAAGTATTTTGCGTATTGAAAATCGTGTAAAAAAAGGCGGTCATAACATACCGGATGCAGATGTAGTACGTAGATTTGACAAACGTTTTGAAGATTTGATGACGATTCTTCCTTATTGTGATGAGGCGACATTTTATGATAATGAGAACGGATTTGTGGCCGTGGCAGAATACAAGAATGGTGAGATTCTGCAAATCGGTAGCTCGAGGCCACAATGGTTAAAAGAACTCATGGAAAGTGTCATGTGATATTTCGAGGATATGTGACTAAATGAGAAAACGCGGTGCCCCTCTCTTGTTCTACTACCACACAAACCGCTATCGCTGACAAGTAGTACACTGAACAGACGGTAAAAGAACTTAATTAGGTTTAAGAAGGAATCCCCTACGCATGATTCGTAGGGGGATTTTTGTGTTGTGGCGGGAGTTTTATCTGGTATAATGGATGGAGATAAATTTGAATTCTATCAGGTAAAGGAAATGGTGGAACGTTATGGTGGCGTTATTTCTGTTGAAACACAAGAAGGAGTTGGAAGTTCATTTTCAGTCAGTTTTACAAAATAAAGAGGTGTGTGAATATGTATAAAGTATTAATTGTGGAAGATGATCCAATGGTGGCAATGATTAACGAGCAATATATTAGGCGTAATAAGCAGTTCTGTGTTGTGGGAATATGTAAGGATGGCAAAAGTGCATTGGAGTATCTGAACGAAAATAGAGTTGATTTAATTGTATTAGATGTGTTTATGCCACATACGGATGGATTCGAAACATTGCGCCAGATACGAAAAGCAAAGGTGCCGGTGGATGTCATTATGGTTACCACAGCTAATGACAGAGAATCGCTAGAGGAAATATTATGTGTACCTCCTTTGGTTTACAACCCCACAAGCTTGCTGAGTAAATGTTTGTTTTTTCAAGAGGTGAATTCTTGTATTGAAATGTAAGGAAAATATGCTATAATTACTAGAATTAATTAACAAATTTTTTGAAGGTAAGACAATGGAAAATACATATAAGTTTTTTGAAAATAAGCAATGTAAATATTACCCGTGCCACAAGGGGATGCAGAACATTAACTGTTTATTCTGTTATTGTCCTCTATATAATCTTGCAAAGTGTCCGGGTGAATATAGGTATGTGGAATCAAAAGGTAAACAAGTAAAGGATTGTACAGATTGCACTTTTCCACATAAGACAGAGAACTATGATATCATCATTGCTCTTTTGTCAAAACAATAAGGTAGATATGCTAGAAAGGATATTCGACAATGGAAAACAAGTTAGATAAAGCAAGAAAGATTATAAATGAAGTGGATTCCCAAATGGCGGAACTGTTTGTAAAGCGAATGAGAGCTGCGGAAATGGTTTATGAACATAAGAAGGAATTCGGTCTACCGATTTTAGATCAGGCAAGGGAACAAGCAGTGATTGAAAAAAATACTGAGCTTATAGATGACGATGTTCTGAAAGGATATTACATTGATTTTCTTAATAATATGATGTCGATTTCACGAGCATACCAATACAGAATGCAAAGTGGGTTAAAAGTGGCATATAGTGGCGTTGAAGGTGCATTTGCACATATTGCAGCAGGCAGAATTTTTCCGGAAGGAAATCGAGTTTCCTGTAGAGATTTTAAAGCAGCTTATGATTCTGTGGTAAGGGGCGAAAATGATGTTGCGGTACTTCCTATAGAAAATAGTTATGCAGGAGAGGTTGGACAAACAATCGACCTTATCTTTTCGGGAACGCTCTTTATAAACGGAATCTATGAACTTGAAATCCATCAAAATCTTCTTGGTGTTCCGGGGGCTACAGTTGAAGATGTAAAGAAAGTAATCAGCCACTCACAGGCTCTTAGCCAGTGTCATGACTACATAGAACTTAGAAATCTTGAAACAGAGGAAGCCAATAATACGGCATTTGCTGCGAAAAGAGTAGCTGAAGCAAATGATAAGTCGCTGGGTGCGATTGCAAGTGTTGAAACAGCAGACATCTATGGGCTCAAGGTTTTGGCAACAAATATAAATAAGAGTGGAGAAAATACAACTCGGTTTGCAGTGCTTTCAAGGGTACAGGCAAATGCAGCGTCTCTTTCTAATTCGGTTTTGATGTTTACTGTAAAACACGAAGCGGGCTCTCTTGCAAAAGCTATTAGCATTATCGGAAAATTCGGATATAATATGACAGCACTCAGAAGCAGACCGATGAAGAAACATTCTTGGCAGTATTATTTCTACATAGAAATTGACGGCTCAACGGATACAGTTGAAGGAAAGCAAATGATTGATGAATTAGGTGAAGTGTGTGATAAATTGAAGGTTGCGGGAACTTTTGCACCACACGTTGAAATATAAGGGTGGAAATGAAATGATAGTTGATGTTAGTAAAAAAATATTGATTGTGGGTCTTGGTTTATTGGGTGGTAGTTATGCTAGAGTATTGAAACGTTTTGGATTTCACATAAGTGCCATTACTAAAGAGCAAAGCTCCATAGAATATGCACTCAAAGAGCATATCATTGACGAAGGCTCAATACAAATTGATAAAAGAATGATTGGAGAAGCAGATATTGTGATTTTTGCGCTCTATCCTCACATATTTGTGGAGTGGATTGAACAAAACCAGGGACTCTTAAAAAGCGGGGCACTTATTACAGATGTAACCGGTGTAAAAGGAAGCATCGTATATAAAATCCAAGATATGCTCCGTCCGGATGTTGAATTTATTGGGGCTCACCCCATGGCAGGTCGTGAAGTCTGTGGCGTTGAGAATAGTACAGACAAAATGTTTGCAGGAGCAAACTATATCGTAACTCCAACGGCAAAAAATACACCTGAAGCAATCCAAACATGTATGGAACTTGGAAGACTTCTCGGTTTCTCAAACGTGACTACACTCTCGCCAGAAGAACATGACGAAATGATTGGTTTTCTTTCCCAACTGACTCATTGCATTGCGATTACGCTTATGACATGCAATGACAAGGAGAATATGGAAAAGTTTACAGGTGATTCATTCCGAGATCTCACTCGCATTGCAAGGATTAACGATCTTATGTGGAGTGAGTTGTTTGTGGCTAATAAGGAAGCACTTTTGGAACAAATGAATCTTTTTATAGACAAATTTAGTGAGTTAAAAGCAATGCTCGAATCAGAGGATGTTGAAGGCATGAGAAAAATGATGCGTGATTCCACAGAACGCAGGGCCTTGTTTGATAAAAAGTAGGATAGAAGGAAGTTCTGCCTAAAGAAGAACTTCCTATATTAAGTCAATCTTAAATAGTTCACACAGGGTTTTTTCCACAGAATTAGTGGTGTGTGTGGCATGAGCTTGTATCTCTGGTTTAGAATGAGACATGGCAAAACTCATCTCTGTAAAGGCCAACATTTCTAAATCGTTTTGTTGGTCTCCGAAGGCAATAGCTTCGGCAGGGGTGAGTTTCTTTTTTTCTAAAAGGAATTTCAGCGCAGTTCCTTTATTGGAATTAAATGGAATAAAATCAATCCATAGATTTCCTGCATTGGCAATCTTGATTTCATTTCCAAAGATAGACTTAAAATGTTCATAGGACTCTTGTGTGGTCACAGAGTCTAAAAAAGCAATCTTTACAATTGGCTCTGTGATATCCTGGAAAGAGTCTATAGCGGTAATATTATACCTTAGGTGATTGCTCATGTGGTCATAAAATTCATCATCGTTACTTTTTATATACTGGGTGCTTGGAGTAGAAATCGCCAGTTTACAATTAGGTCTTTTTTCCACTTCTTTAATGATTCGCATTGCAAAATCACGTTCAAATTCAGAAATCACATATTGTATTCCTTCGTGCATGCAGATTGCACCATTTTCGGAAATGTAGGAAATATCATCTGCCACAGGTGCAAATAGCAGTTTTTGGCTGTCTAATTGCCGACCACTTGCAACCACAAATAGAATGTCTTTCTTTTTTAGTTCCCTGATAATCTGATAGATAGCCGGATTTAAACCTGTCTGTCCTTCTGGAAGCAAGGTTCCGTCGATATCGCTTGCAACTAATTTTATCATGTCTTTATCTCCAACTTTCCTTGTTTGTTATTTTTATTTTGTCTATATCTGTATTACTTTTATGCAATGTATTTCGTTTTTTATTGTATGGTTATACAATTCAAAAGTCAAACGATTTTTCCGAAACCTCAAATTGCCATTTGTAATAATCTGTGTTACCATGGGCATGAGAGTTGTAATACATGAAAAGGGAGAATGAAAAGGGGGATGTCCATGAAGCAAATCACAGTGGAAGAACTAAGGGAATTACTCAAGCAACGTCATAAACCAGAGTTATTCTGTGTTGGCGAAGTTGAACTCTGTGATGCAGATTTATCCAACTGGGATTTGAGTTACACGGATTTCTCACTGAGTACATTTCGAAATGTTTGTTTTGATTATGCAGATTTGAGTTATAGCAACCTGGAAAATGGCTGGTTTGAAAATTGCTCTTTTTGCAGGACAAATTTGAGATATGCAAATTTAAAGACGGTTGCAATGCGTTATAATGATTTGACAGGTGCAAATATTGAAGGCGCGGACCTTTTTGCAGCAGTGCTAGAGTACGCGAAGCTGGATGATATTATTTACAATGAGGAAACTAAGTGGTTCAAGCTTTATTGTCCAGAATCAGGACCGTTTTTAGGATATAAAAAGTGTTTTGGAAATCGACTTGTGCAACTTCTGATTCCGGCAGATGCAAAGCGGACATCGGCTACAAGACCATCCTGCAGATGTAGTAAGGCGAAGGTGCTTACCATAAAGAGTTTTGATTATACGGAAGAATTTGAGGAAGCTTGGTCATTGGTGGACGAAAATTTTGTTTACCGAAAAGGTCAGTGGGTAGAAGTAACCGATTTTAATGAAGATAGATGGCAAGACTCCACAACGGGTATTCATTTTTGGTTAACAAGGGAAGAGGCACTTGCGTATTGAGAGGTTGTTTATGAAGAAAACTATGAATTCACGGTGGATGTTGGTTGCATCCATGACAATATTCGGTACATTGGGACTTTTTGTGAGAAATATTCCGGTTTCTTCCGGTGAACTAGCGTTGTACCGTGCCGTTTTGGCCACACTTTTGATTGCCGTGTTCTTATTGGTTACAAAGCAGAAAATACCATTTTCTGGCATCAAAAAAGAGGTGCCGCTACTTCTTGCATCAGGTGTAGCAATGGGGATTAACTGGATTCTTTTGTTTGAAGCCTATAAGTATACTTCCATATCAATCGCAACACTAAGCTATTATTTTGCGCCAGTGATTGTTATCCTTGTATGCCCATTTCTTTTTAAAGAAAAATTAACAGGCAAGCAGGTTGTATGCTTTGCAATGTCCACACTGGGGTTGGTGATGATTACTGGCATTGGAGATATTGGTGGTGGAAATGATCTTGTGGGAATTTTGTTTGGTCTGGGCGCGGCCATATTTTATGCGACAGTTATCCTCCTAAACAAATTTATCAAAAATGTTGATGGAATTCACAGAACATTTTTGCAGTTTGTTTCCGCAATTGTTGTCTTAATTCCTTATGTCTTAATGAAAAGCGGGGTGACATTGGGAAATCTGAGCGGAGTCGGGTGGACAAATTTGTTGATTGTTGGACTAGTACATACCGGGATCACTTATTGCATGTACTTTTCTGCTATTAAGGAATTGTCGGGGCAAACGGCTGCGATTCTCAGTTACATTGACCCTTTGGTCGCTGTCTTGATTTCCGTCTTGATTTTAGGAGAAACGATGGCATTTTGGCAGGTAATAGGCGGTATTTTGATACTGGGTTTTACTCTTTGGAACGAAACATATTAAGGTTGCCAAATAGATGGGATTTAGTGTAAATTATATATTAGATGAAACAGTACAAAGGTGGTAGGAAACATGGCGATGAATGGACAGGAACGAAGAGATGAGATTGTAAAAATCATAAAGGATAGTGATAAACCAGTGTCGGGTACGGAGTTAGCAAAGCAACTCGGTGTTAGCAGACAGGTGATTGTCCAAGATATGGCGCTGATACGTGCAAATGGGATTGAAATTATGTCTACAAATCGTGGATATGTGATTCGGGAAGAAAAAGAAGTAAGGCGAGTATTCAAGGTAATTCACACAAATAATGAGGTGGAAGAGGAGTTGAATCTCTTTGTAGACTTGGGCGCAAAAGTAGAAGATGTATTTGTTTATCATAAAGTATATGGAGTGATTAGGGTCACCTTGAATATTAAATCCAGACGAGATGTAAAAACATATATGGAAGGTATTTCAAGCGGGAAATCAACAAATCTACTAAATTTGACTTCTAATTATCATTATCACACGATTTCTGCAGAAGATGAGCAGGTATTAGATATGATTCAGGAAGAATTGAGTCAAAGAGGATTTCTGGCGAAACTGCAAGATTATGAGCCGGTTGATTTCTGGGGTGAAAAATAGTAAAAATAATAAAAGCACGGGACGCCCCGTGCTTTTACTATTTTACCTGTTTTAAAGTCTGGAATCAATTATAACTCTACTTTTCCTGAGTCAGAACCGTTGATTACATAGTAAACAGCAGCTTCTTCTGGCTTTACGTATAAATCCATAGTTGCAATTTCGCCTACTTTTTTACCTGTTTCAGCAGTCCATGCTTTTTTAACAGAAGCAACAATTGCTTTTTCTTCTACTTTTACTTCGTTCCCTCCGAATTGAAAGAACAATGATGTTGTCATTTTTGTAGCCACGATAAAATACCTCCTAACTATCGTTTTATGTAACTTCACTACGAACTATATTGTACCATAAAAGCCTCTCGGAAATGTTGCCAAGATTGTTTTGTGAAAATCCATTTTTTTAGGCAAAATTTATATAATTCGGAAGTAGATTCCATCTCTTCCCATAAAGAAATTGTCATCTTGCATGTCGGAAGGAGTAATTTTCATGGAGTCAACGATGGAACTGATTTTCGCATCCTCTGAATATCTACCGTGATTATATTGGAAATATCCTAAAATGTCTTTCGGAACACCTAATTTGATGCGTCGTTTTCTTAAGTACTCGTCTTTGTCTGAGGTTTCAATATTCAATCCGAAAAGTTCCAATTCGATTTCCAAATAACCTTCAATGTAATCAATTACGCTGTCGAAAGGTTTGCGGCGAAGTGATTCATCAAAGATTTCACAAATATGACGGTAATAAAGAGTAAGGAACTGTTCCCGGTCAAATGCTATGTTTGCTTTTTTGCCACTGGAAGCATTACGTAATATGCCTTGTAGTTCTCCGTGCTTGGTGTCGAAATATGTCATACAGGCCATTGCCAGTGAAGGCGCCTGCCCATTCACATCTTTGATTGCAAGTACTTGATTATAGGCGTCATCCAAGGCTTTTGGGGCATGGTCACGTTTTCCGGTGGATTCCCAAATACTCCACTCTTGGGTGGATTGTTGATAACCAACAAAAGATGGCTTCTTTCTGCCATTACAAGTGAATGCGTCTTTTCCATATACTTGTTCGAAAGTGGTTGTGTGAAGGAAATAATCAATACCAAATTCTTTCATGCTAAACAATTTGGTGAAAATCAGACCAAGGTAGTAAGAGTTTACACTCTTTTCGCTGGCATCCAAATATTCAGTGGCAGGAGATTTGATTAAATAACCATCATAGGTGTCCAGATTGGTCTCTACCATGGATATCTTAGAGATAAATTCCTGTGTTCTCTTTTCATGATGCCAAGGAGATAAAAATTGATTTGGCATTCCACAAGTAAGAATGGAGTGTAATAGTTCCAGATTATTACATTCTACAATCTTAGACGCATAAAAAGGCCATTCCATTCCGTTGTAGCCGGTAATCTCCAAGGCTACTTTGTATGTATCGTTTTGTGTCAGTTTCATGGTTCACCATCTTTCTTCCATAAATTCTATGTTTCATAAGGTTATTATATTAAATTTTTAAGTGGCTTACAACATGAAAAAGTGATTTTTGTGTTTGCGTTCATGGGGGAATCGTGATAGACTAGCATTGGTATAGAAGTTATAAGAACGACTAGATAAGAAAAAGGAGAATACTATGGGTGGTTTTTTTGGTGTTGCATCAAAGACGAATTGTATTTTAGACTTGTTTTATGGAGTTGATTATCATTCACATCTTGGCACAAGACGTGGTGGTATGGCAGTGTGTGGAGAAAATGGATTTAGCCGTGCGATTCACAATATTGAAAACTCACCATTTCGTACGAAATTTGAACGAGATGTAGAAGAGATGTCAGGAAATATTGGGATTGGCTGTATATCTGATTACGAGCCACAACCACTGCTTATTCAATCTCATTTTGGGAGTTTTGCAATCTCGACGGTTGGAAAGATAAATAATTTGCGTGCATTACTGCAATTGGTGTATGAGAATGGACATACACATTTTCAGGAAATGAGTGGAGGTCAGATTAACGCAACAGAATTGATTGCTTCTTTGATATGTAAGAAAGATACGATTGTGGAAGGACTTCAGTATGTGCAGGAAATTGTGGATGGTTCTATGTCCATGTTGATTATGACTCACGAGGGAATCTATGCGGCTAGAGACCGATACGGAAGGACACCGGTTGTTGTAGGAAAGAAAGAGAATGCATATGCGGTTTCCTTTGAGAACTTTGCATATAAAAGCTTAGGATATGAGGATTATAAGGAATTAGGACCTGCAGAGATTGTATATATTACACCGGAAAGTGTGGAGACTGTATCGGAAGCCGGTAAGAACATGAAGATTTGCTCTTTCTTATGGGTGTATTACGGATATCCGACTGCTTCCTATGAAGGAATTAACGTAGAGGAAATGCGTTATAAATGCGGGGCTATGCTTGCAAATCGTGATAAGGCAGAGAATGTGATGCCGGATGTTGTGGCTGGGGTGCCAGATTCGGGAATCGCCCATGCAGTTGGCTATGCCAATGCATCGGGAATACCATATGCCAGACCATTTATCAAATATACACCTACCTGGTCTAGGTCATTTACCCCGACAAATCAAGCCCAGAGAGAACTGGTGGCAAGGATGAAGTTGATTCCGGTTCCTTCCTTGATTGAAAACAAGAGTCTGCTTTTGATTGATGATTCTATTGTTCGAGGAACCCAACTTCGGGAAACAACAGAATTCTTATACAACAGTGGCGCAAAAGAGGTGCATGTAAGACCAGCATGTCCACCATTACTATATGGATGTAAATATTTGAATTTCTCACGTTCCAAATCGGATTTAGAACTGATTACTCGTCGCGTTATCTTGGAAAAAGAAGGGGACAATGCGGAGAAAACATTGGCAGAGTATGCAGATCCAAACAGTGAACGTTACGCATATATGTTAGAGGAAATCCGTAAGAAACAGAACTTTACCACACTCCGATATCATCGTTTGGATGATTTGATTGCTTCTATTGGTCTGAAGCCGTGTGAGTTGTGTACATATTGTTTTGATGGAAAGGAATAAGTTTATGTGGACTAGAGAGTTATTAAAGGAAAATGGAAAGATTGCGTTTCAGAGGAACTACTGGTTATGTGTGGTGGTAAGTCTGATTCTTGGGTTTATTGGCGGCGGAGCAGGCGGAATTAATTTGAATTATAATTTTAATGAAATGAGTACTACTGACGGAACCGCAGCAATATATAGTTTTGATAACTTGGGGTATTTGTTATTGATGGTGCCACTGATGTTGATTAGCATGGTGTTGGTGGTGGCGATTGCATTCGCAGTATCTGCATTTTTGGTGAATATTGTTCGTATTGGCGGATGTCGCTTCTTTATGGAAAACAGAGAGCACAAGACAGATGTAGGACAGGTGTTTTTCGCATTTGGCAATGGCAATTATATGAATTGTGTCAAAACTATGTTCTGGAGAGATTTGTGTCTGGTTGGTTGGACATTACTTTTTATTGTTCCGGGAATTATCAAAGGCTATGCATACCGCATGATTCCTTACATAATGGCGGAGAATCCAGGGATTTCAAGACAACGTGCATTTGCAATTAGTGAACAGATGATGGATGGTCACAAAATGGAAGCATTTGTACTTGACTTATCATTTATTGGATGGGATTTCCTCAGTGCAGTCACCGCTGGAATAGTAGGTATCTTTTATGTGAATCCATATAAGAATGCAACTTTTACCGAATTATATACGGCTGTGAAGTCAGAAGCATTTGCAAGAGGGATTACCGATGTAACAGAATTGCCAGGAGTGAGAATACAAGATGAAAGATAGAATGCCAAAACTATTTCAAATGATGAGTAGTTACTCAAAAGAACAGTTTGTCAAAGATGTAGTTGCCGGAGTGATTGTGGCGATTATTGCATTGCCTTTATCCATTGCGCTGGCATTGGCATCTGGAGTTAGCCCGGAACAGGGGATTTATACAGCCATTGTAGCTGGATTTGTGATTGCATTTTTAGGTGGAAGCAGTGTTCAGATTTCCGGACCGACGGCCGCGTTTGCAACCATTGTAGCAGGGGTTGTGGCAACAAAAGGAATGGAAGGGCTTATTACGGCCACTATTCTTGCCGGAATTATTTTGATTTTAATGGGTGTATTTAAGTTTGGAGCCTTGATTAAATTCATACCACATACCATTGTAACAGGATTTACAGCCGGAATCGCAGTGACGATTGTAATCGGACAAATCAAGGATTTTCTGGGGCTGACATTTACCCATTCGCCAATTGAGACCATGGAAAAATTAGAAGAGTGCTTCGCTACTATGGGAACGTTGAACGTAACCGCTTTGGTAATTGGTTTGATAGCTTTAGCCATTCAGATTGTATGGCCGAAAATAAATGCGAAAATACCTGCATCTTTAATTGCAGTTGTTGTGACTATTGTAATTGTACAAGTGATGAAATTGGAAGTGAATACCATTGGAAGTCTTTATGAAATTTCCAATAAACTACCGGTGCCTGCAATGCCTCATTTTAGCCTGGGGCTTATGAAAGATGTGCTTCCGGATGCATTCACAATTGCCATTTTGGCTGCCATAGAATCCTTGTTATCATGCGTGGTTTCGGATGGAATGGTTGGTGATCAACACAACCCGAATACAGAACTGATTGCCCAGGGTGCTGGTAATATTGCTTCAGGTATCTTTGGTGGAATCCCGGCAACAGGTGCCATTGCGAGAACAGCAGCCAATGTAAAAAATGGAGGACGGACCCCAATTGCCGGAATGGTACATGCAGTTGTACTTGTGCTTATATTGGTAGTGCTAATGCCATATGCCGCGTTAATTCCAATGCCTACCATTGCAGCTATTCTTTTTATGGTTGCCTATAATATGTGTGGCTGGAGAGAATTTGTAAGCTTACTGAAGGCGGCTCCGAAAAGCGATATCTTTGTGCTCCTTGTAACATTTGTATTAACAGTGGTATTCGACTTGGTGGTAGCAATTGAGATTGGCCTAGTATTGGCGGCGATTCTTTTCCTTAAGAGAATGGCAGATGTGGCAGAAGTAAAGAGTTGGGAATATGTGGAGACGCCACAGGATGGATTTACAGTAGTTCCAAAAGGAACCTTGGTATATGAAATTGAAGGACCGATGTTTTTTGCGGCAGCAGATAAATTTATGACAGTATCTGTTGATAGGAATACGAAAGTTGTGATTTTGCGTATGAGAAGTGTACCTGCAATGGACGTAAGTGCCCTTCGTAAATTAGAAGAGTTACATATCATGTGCAAGAAAAGACATATTACGTTACTGTTATCTCATGTTGCAGAACAGCCACGTAGGATGATGGAGAAGGCAGGATTTGTAGCAGGAGTAGGGGAAGAGAATTTCTGTGCAAATATTCAAGCTGCCCTTGCCAGAGCAGAAATCTTATGTCAAAAATAGAGACCAAAGGAAGTATTTTCGATGCGAGAAGAATTGTTTAAGATGGAACGAAAAGGGCTTGTGATGGAAGGACAAGAGGTACAGGTGACGGAGAGAGTGAATGGAAGTCTTTATAGTTACCTTGTGGAACCTTCGGTTGCTATGTCGGGTATCTATCGGAGTAATCAGAGGATTCAATCCAAGACCGGAATTGTGAAAGAGATTCGGGAGACGGAGAGAGGATTCTATCTGGTTGTTGGGTTTGCAGAGTAAAAAAAGGAACCGTGTAGGTTCCTTTTTTTGGATTCTTTTACAATTTGATATTCTTGAATAAGTCTCCAAGGTTTGTTCCAATGTTTTCTGCCTTTGGAATCTCAACCTTTTCTACAACTTCTTCTTCCTTTGGCTCGATGAGAGCCTTCATGCTAAGACTGATTTTTCCATTGTTTACGCCGATTACTTTTGCCTCTACAGATTGTCCCACAGAAAGCACGTCGCTTGCTGCCTTAATGCGTTTGTCAGAAATCTGAGAGATATGAATCAGTCCGGAAAGGCCATTTTCAAGTCGAACAAAAGCACCATAGTTTTGTAAGCTTTCTACAGTTCCTGTTAATACAGAATCTACTTTCACGCTTGCAACGAGAGCTTCTTTGGCTGCTTTTTCCTTTTCTTTCAATAATTTGCGAGCAGATAAGATGAGTCGGTTTGCTGCCTGGTCCGCTTCAATTACTTGTACTTCGATGTCTTGTAATAAATAATCTTCCAAGTTCTCGATATAAGATAATGATAATTGAGAGGCTGGGATAAATCCGCGAATTCCTTCCACCATTGCGATAACGCCGCCATTTACAACGCCTTCCACTTTTACTGGGAGTACGGTTCCTTTTTCCATGTAGTCTGCCACAAGGTTCCAAGGATTGGCATCATCGAAATGTTCTTCTAAATCTGCCATTGTTTCTGTCTGTAATAATTCTTCACTCATGTTTGATACCTATTAAGCTTCCCTTTCGTTTGTTATAACATTTAGAATATAGTATTTTGATTAAAATAGCAACAGTAAATCGGGAAAAATGTTTGACAAATACCATAAAAAATGGCAACCTATAATTACAAGAGGGGGTGCTTTTTTGGACAAACATAAGACAAAAAAAGTGCATATTGTGGGACATAAAAATCCAGACACAGATTCTATTTGTTCAGCAATTGCATATGCAGATTTAAAATCAAAAATATCCAATCAACGATACATAGCAAATCGTGCAGGGCTTTTGAATGAGGAGACCCAGTATGTTTTAAATCGATTTGGTGTAGAAGAACCTAGTCTATTATCCAACGTGCATTTACAGGTAAAGGATGTAGATGTGAATCGTACGCCAGGAATTCGTGGAAATACATCCATCAAAGAAGCTTGGGCAATGATGAAGGAGCAGAATGTATATACCATTGCTGTAACAGATAACCAGAAGTTAGAGGGAATTATTACAACTGGGGATGTTGCAACATCCTATATGGATGAATACGATAACCATATCTTAGCAAATGCAAGAACCCAGTATCAGAATATTGTTGATACGGTAGATGGAGAAGTGGTGACGGGAAATCCTCATGCTTATTTTGTAAAAGGAAAAGTAGTGGTAGCTGCATCCAGCCCGGATATGATGGAGAATTTCATAGAAAAAGACGATTTGGTCATCTTGGGGAACCGCTATGAAGTGCAACTTTGCGCTATAGAATTGAATGTGAGTTGTATTGTTGTCTGTCAGGGGGCGCAGGTGGCACGAACCATTAAAAAAATGGCAGAGGAGCGTAACATTGTTGTGATCACATCACCTCACGATACCTTTACGGTTGCCAGACTAATTAATCAGAGCATTCCGGTGAAACACTTTATGAATAAAGATGTGACAGTTTTCCATACTACTGATTATGTGGAAGAGATTAAGCAGGAAATGGCGAAAAAGCGTATGCGAGATTTTCCGGTGCTTGATAAACAGGGTAATTTTTATGGGCTCATTTCTAGCCGGCGCCTTATGGACGCAAGTAAAAAGAGAGTGATCTTAGTGGATCATAACGAAAAGACTCAGACTGTAGATGGCATCGAGGAAGCAGAGGTGCTTGAGATTATTGACCATCATAGATTAGGTGGACTTGAGACTTTGGGACCGGTATATTTCCGGAATCAGCCGGTGGGTTGTACTGCTACGATTATTTATGAAATGTATAAGGAGAACCGCATTGTTCCGGATAAGACCATGGCATCCCTACTGTGTTCTGCTATTATTTCGGATACCTTATTATTCCGTTCACCAACGGCAACTTGGATTGACGAGAAGGCTGCAACGGAATTGGCTGAGATTGCAGAACTGGACATGGAGGAACTTGCTCAGAATATGTTCCAAGCAGGTAGTAACTTAAAAGGTAAGACTGCAGAGGAAATCTGCTTCCAGGATTTCAAACAGTTTACCGTGAACGATGTAAGATTTGGGGTAGGACAGATTAACTCTATGAATCCAGAAGAACTTCAGGAGATTAAGGAAGTCATACTTCCATATTTGGACAGGGCAGCCCTTAGACAGAAGTTAGATATGGTATTTTTTATGTTAACAAATATTGTAGAAGAGTCTACAGAGTTATTATGTTATGGTAAAGGTGCAAAAGAGCAGGTAATCGAGGCATTTGATTTACCGAAAGACACAGGAAATGTTCATCTGCAGGGTGTTGTGTCCCGTAAAAAGCAACTGATACCAACCTTTGTGGTTTCGCTGCAACAATAGGAGGGAATTGTATGGCAAAGCAAACTTGGAAACCGGGAAATATGGTTTACCCACTTCCAGCGGTGATGGTAAGTGTGGGAGATAAAGAAGGGAATACCAATATTATTACCATTGCATGGACAGGAACCATTTGTACAAATCCTGCCATGTTGTATATATCCGTAAGACCTGAGCGTCATTCATATCATATGATTCGGGAATCAGGGGAATTTGTAGTGAATCTCACTACAGAGGCTCTGGCGAAAGCCACAGATTATTGCGGCGTGCGTTCCGGCAGGGATGTGGACAAATGGAAAGAGATGAAACTCACAAGAGGAAAGGCAACGGAACTTGAATTTGCACCAATTATCCAGGAATGTCCGGTAAACATTGAATGTAAGGTAGAAGAAGTGAAAGAACTTGGAAGCCACCACATGTTTATTGCGAGGGTTGTTTCTGTTCAGGTGGACGAGGAGTATATTGATGAGACTGGAAAGTTCTGCCTCAATGAAACCGGGCTCATGGCCTATTCTCACGGAGAGTATCTGAAACTTGGAGAGAAGATTGGAACCTTTGGATACAGTGTGAAGAAAAAAGGGAGAAAGTAGGAGAAAGGCTTATGTCAGATACAATTATGCAAGAAAATAAAATGGGAGTACTTCCTATCCCCAAACTTTTAATTTCCATGTCCTTGCCAATGATTCTATCTATGCTTGTGCAGGCACTATACAATATTGTGGACAGTATGTTTGTCGCACAACTGAATGAAGAAGCTCTGACCGCAGTTTCCCTGGCCTTTCCGGTGCAGAACCTGATGATTGCAGTTGCTGCCGGTACCGGTGTGGGAATCAATGCACTGCTTTCTCGGAGCCTTGGCGAAAAGAAATTCGAGCAGGCAAATACCATCGCTAAAAATGGTATCTTTCTTGCTCTCCTAAGTGCACTTGTTTTCGCGATTCTAGGCCTTGTGGGCTCTAGATTCTTTTTTGCAGTACAAACATCCGATGAATTAATTGTAGAATACGGCACACAATACATGTCCGTAATTACGATTGCATCCGTCGGTATCTTCATGCAGGTTACTTGCGAACGTCTGATGCAGTCCACGGGAAAAACCATTTTCAATATGGTTATTCAAGGAACGGGAGCCATTATTAACATTATCTTAGATCCGATTATGATTTTCGGATTGTTCGGTTTTCCTGCTATGGGTGTAACCGGTGCGGCGGTTGCCACGGTATGTGGACAAATGATTGCCGCGGTTTTAGGTATTATACTAAATCACAAATTCAACAAAGAAATACATGTATCCATGAAGGGATTTAAACCCAATAAAGAAACAATCGGTGCTATATATAAAATCGGTGTTCCATCTATCATTATGCAGTCCATTGGTTCTTTGACTACATTTGCAATGAACAACATCCTACTAATGTTTAGTTCCACTGCCGCAACCGTATTTGGCGTATATTTCAAACTGCAAAGTTTTATATTTATGCCGGTATTTGGACTTACAAACGGTATGATTCCAATTGTAGCTTACAACTTTGGTGCCCGGAACAAAAAGCGTATCACAAGTACACTCAAGCTTAGTGTTACCATTGCAGTCAGTATTATGATAGTTGGAGTTTTGGTATTCCAATTTTTCCCGAAGACATTGCTTGCACTGTTTGATGCATCGGAACATATGATTTCCATCGGCGTTCCTGCACTTCGTACCATCAGCTGGAGTTTCGTTTTTGCAGGGTACTGTATTATCTGTAGTTCTGTTTTCCAAGCACTGGGAAATGGCGTGTACAGCATGTTAATTTCTATGGCCAGACAATTGATAATCATCATTCCGGTTGCATTTATCTTTGCCAAATTATTTGGTTTAGATATGGTATGGTGGTCTTACCCAATTGCCGAGATTGTATCTGTCTTTTTGTGTACGTTCTTCTTAAGACGTATTTTAAAAGAAAAATTGGCTGATATGGCATAATAAAAGAAGGGTTCACAATTACGAACCCTTCTTTTGGTTCTAAGTCAATAGTTGGGGTGGGATTTTAACGAATCCCGCTCCATTGTTGCGTTTGAAGGCATTTTAGTGTTGTTATACAAAAGTGCGGGTTTTGTTGCATGGCAAACAAACCTTCAAGTGCCAGTCTATTAAAAT
>JAZQBW010000066.1:0-11347 GCA_045545895.1 Faecalimonas sp. | reverse complement strand
TCATATGATTAGGCAAAACGGACAGATTGAATATGATGGTTTGGTATTACAACCAATTGTGAAATACTATAATCTTCCAAAGGAAGTAACAGATACAATAAGACAGAGAATCATATTTTAAAGGCAGCATTGCTTGTAGCGATACAGGTAATGCTTCTTTTTAGTAAACTTCCACAAAAATGCCTCTGAAAAAAGAACTTATTTTCTATTTGCGAATTTATCACGGTTCGTGCTATCATTTTCATACATCAAAATCAGGATCTGCCTATTTCAAGGCATCGAAGGTCCATTGCGTAATATTACGCATCTGTATTTCAAGGCGAATCTGCCACAGATTTCAATTTTGATGGAACTGAATAAAGGGAAATATATAATAGGAGAGGAGACATATGTGATATGAATAATTCTAAATATGATTTACGATATTTACCCTTGTTTTATGAAGATTTGGAGAATAAGGCTACATATATTGCTGAGAAATTACAGAATCCGCAAGCGGCAAATGATTTGATAGATGCCGTAGAGAAGGCAATATTGGAGCGCTGTCCGAATGCAGAAGCTTTTGAAAAATATCATTCATTAAACGAGAGAAAGTATCCATATTATCGTATCTATGTAAAAAATTACGTTGTATATTATGTTGTGATAGATGATGAAGGTCAGAATAAAATTATGGAGGTACGTAGATTGTTATATAATAAGCAGGATTTTGCTATTGTCATTTAGATGATATTACTATATAATATAAAAAGATAAAATTATGATAAAATAATGATAGGAGATGAGTATGATACAGATTAGACCAGTTTCAGATTTGAGAAATAAGTTTACCGATATTGAAAAAGTAGTTAGCAGAGGTGAACCTGTATATTTGACTAAAAATGGCTATGGAACTATGGTTGTGCTCAGTTTAGATGCTTATTCAAAATTACTACACAATGTTGAAATGGCACTCGATGAAGCAGACAAATTAGCAGAGGAAACTTCTGTAAGATATACACATGGAGAAGTATTTGATAAGATAAGAAAACGAGTGAACAAATAAACTGGAAGAGCATTGATACTAAGCCAGTGTCGGCAGCATTACTTGTAGCGATACAGGTAATGCTTTTTTACTTGTGAAACTACCAAAAATAGGAAGCCCCCAATCCATTGACATTTTCCCTTTAAATATGCTATTTTTGACTGGCATGGTTAGATATAACTAACCAAAAAACAGCAGAAAGGAGAATCGTCATGCCATATGTATGGATTAATCCAGTGACAGAGAGTATGTATGAGCCGGATGTTCTGAATGAATTTCTAGAAAAACATGGTTACCAGCGATTTCAAGTCACAGAGGACTGGCTTACCATTGTAAGAGAAAAGTATGGATTGGCAGTAAGTCAGGCTACAAAGACAGTGATAGACGTAAGGTGTCCTAAGATTAAGGAAATGCTAGAAGAACTTGGTATTACTTCCGAGGTATTCATTCCGGATATCAAACCAATCTTAATCCATTGCGGACAGGAGGGGAGCCAACGGGAAGAGTTGCAGGAGAAAGAAAAAATCATCACAACACCCTGTCAGGCACTTGCAGATATGGGAAATGCACTGAGGTTACAGAATACTTGGTTTATCCCATGGAACAAATTTCTCGAATCCATTGGTAGTGAACCCATTGCCAAGACACTGAACGAAAGTCCAATTCCACCTGGGTTTTTTGAGGAGTTGGCTGTAAAAACAGATTCTGTAACAGGAGAAGAAGAGATTAGAAATTACTTTGAGAAAGGCATACCAGACGGAGTGCAGCTTGTGGAAATGCTATATTGCAAGGATGGCTGTCATAATGGAGATGGCATAAGGGGATGCAAAAGATGAGAGGAATTCTAAAACAGCTTCGCTTAGGTGTAGGTATACTGATACTTCTTTTCGTTTGGTTTATGATTACAGAATTGGGAATTTTCAATGCATATGTTTTGCCAACTCCGGGAAAAGTATGGAGTAGTTTCCTTAAGATGTTACAATCCGGAGAAATATTCGTGGATGTTGTGATTAGTTTTGGTCGTGTTCTAAAAGGATTTTCCATCGCATTTGTGCTGGCATTTCTGATGGGAACCTTCCGTGTAGGTGTCCCGCGTGCCACAAAGTATTACGAATATATCCTAGAGTTTTTTAGAAATGTTCCGCCACTTAGTATGATCCCCCTTCTTATTCTGTGGTGCGGTATTGGTGAGACAACAAAAACGGTCATTATTGTGTTGGCTTCATTTTTTCCAATGTATCTAAGTATTGTAAAAGGATTTACTGGATGTGAAAGGAAACTGTTGGAGGTAGGTGAGGTGTTTGGATATACCCCATTTGAAAAATTCAGGTATATCATACTTCCCAGTGCTATGGCGGATATTTTTGTGGGAATGCGTATTGGCATGGGTTATAGCTGGAGAGCCATTATCGGTGCCGAGATGGTAGCAGCATCTACTGGACTTGGTCACATGATTCTGTTTTCACAGCAGATGTCCCGCACAGACAAGGTAATAGTCGGAATTCTTGTAATCGGCATTGTTGGTTTTCTCACCGATAGAATGTTTGGGATTCTCATCAAAAAACTGTGGAAAGGGACGTTTGAAAATGGATGGGATTGAGCTTCGAAATATTAAAAAATCATACTGGGTGGATAATAGGGAACTTCGCGTTTTAAACGGAATTGATTTGAAGATACCGAAGAAAAGTATTACGGTCATTTTGGGGAAAAGTGGTTGTGGGAAAACAACCCTATTACGGCTCATTGGTGGTTTGGAAAAACCTGATGCAGGTGAAATTGTATTTGAAAAAGCGCGAAAATCAGCTTTTGTGTTTCAAGAATCCAGGCTGATGCCTTGGCTGAATGTTTGGGATAATGTGAAATTCGGTCTAAAGAAGAGGATGGGAGAGGACAAGATGATCCAAGATACCATAGATATGGTGGGGCTACATGGCTTTGAAAAAGCATATTCTAGTCAGCTATCCGGTGGCATGCAGCAGAGAGTGGCAATCGCCAGGGCCTTAGCATATGAACCACCGTTCATTATGATGGATGAGCCTTTTGCGGCACTAGACTATTTCACCCGAATTCAGATGCAGAAGGAATTATGTCGCATACAGCGAGAGCAAGGTTCAAGCATTTGTTTTGTGACTCATAGCATTGATGAAGCATTGATACTTGGAGACAAGATTGTTGTGATTGAAGAGGGAAAGATAAAGACAGAGTTTTTAATAGAATCAGAAAAGGAAAAGCGTGATTCGACAAAACCCCTGTTTATTGAACAAAAGAAGAAGATTATTGAACAGATGGGATTATAAAAATAAAGGAGAATATTATGAAAAGAAAAATTTTAAGTTTCATGTTAGTAACAACGATGGCCTTGACAATGTTAACAGGGTGTGGAGAGTCTAAGAAGGATTCGAATTTGGAGAAGCTGGTGTTTACCTATGTGACAGCACCACTCAACGTACCATCGATTGTGGAAAAGGAAAAAGAAATCTTTGAAGATATATTTGAGGATATGGATATCGATGTGGAATACGCGGAGTTGACCTCTGGTGCAGAACAGACTCAGGCGCTGGCATCAGGGGATGTGCAAGTTCTCTATGCAGTAGGAGCATCCTCTGTCATTTTGGCTGCTGCCAATGATGCAGATATTAAGGTTCTTAACATGTACAGTCGTTCGCCAAAGGCGTTTTGCATGTATGCAAAGGATGAGAATATTTCCACCCCGGAAGACTTGCGAGGTAAGAAAATTGCCGGACCGGCAGGCACTAATCTACATGAATTATTGGTGTCTTATCTTGCAACCGCAAATATGACAATTGATGATGTAAACTATATGAACATGTCTATTCCTGAAGCAAAAACGGCATTGGATGGAGGCAGTGTGGATGTGGCATTGGTCGCCGGAGCAACTGCATATCAGGCGGGACGACAGGGATATCATAGGATTGCTGACGGAGAAGGTCTTATCGATGCAATTATTGCAGTAGCAGTAACAGAAGAGTTTTATCAAAAGTATCCGGAGGTGATTCAAAACCTTCAGAAAGCGCAAGAAGAGATTGTCAAATTTATGGAGGAGAATGAAACAGAGGCACTTCAAATGGTGGCAGATGAACTTGACCTTGAATTGGAAGCAGTTGAAGAAATGTATGGATTGTATGATTTTTCTACGAAGGTTACCGAAGAGGACAAACAAGGATTTCAGCGAACAGCAGATTTTATGTATGAGTCAGGAATGATTGAAAACCAATTACATGTGGACGAATTGTTTTGAACCTAAAGGACTTGAAGATAGATTAGAAAAGTAGTATTCTAAAACCATCTTATAAGAAAAAGAGGTGGATACGAATGAAACTTGAAGTAAATAACCTCAAAAAGTCCTTTGGAGAAACAGAAGTGCTTCACGGTGTGTCTTTTTCTGTAGAAAGCGGCAGTGCACTTGGACTTTTGGGACGCAATGGAGCAGGAAAGACAACCACAATTCGTATTTTAATGGACGTATTCAAAGGGAATAACGGTACAATTACCATGGATGGAAAATTATTTGTGCCGAAGGAATACCAGATAGGTTATCTGCCGGAAGAACGTGGATTATATCCAAAAAAATTGGTAGGAGAGCAGCTTGTCTACCTTGCAATGCTCCGTGGTTTGAATGCAAAGAAAGCAAAAGAGCAGATGAAGAAATGGTTGGAGCGCATGGGTGTTTCCGAGTATGAAAATCGAAAACTGGAGACTTTGTCAAAAGGAAACCAGCAGAAGGTTCAACTTGCTCAGACATTGCTTTGTGATCCGGATATAGTGATATTAGATGAGCCATTTTCAGGATTAGACCCTGTGAATGCACAGATTTTGAAAGATGTAATTAAAGAACAGATTCAAGCAGGAAAGCTTGTAATTTTTTCAAGTCATCAAATGAGCTATGTAGAAGAATTCTGTGACGAGATAGCGATTTTAAACCATGGAGATGTTGTTTTGGCAGGCAACTTACGTGAAATTAAGCGTGATTTTGGACAAAATAGACTGGTGATTTCAAGCTTGTCTGAGACAACGGAAGAGTTGGCTGAAAAGTTAAGAACAGGATTTTCTGATTTGCTTGAAGTAGAGAAGATACAAAAAGATAGAGTCATTATTCGTAAGAAGGAAGAATCAGATAAGACAAAGATTTTAGGCAGAATTTTAGAGAAGGGAATCGACCTTGAGTTCTTTGGTCTTTACGAGCCATCCTTAAATGACATCTTCGTGGAAAAGGCAGGTGACGAATAATGAAACAATTTTTAATTGTATTAAAGTTTGAATTGAATAACTATTTTAAGAATAAAAGTTTCGTGATAACCACGTTATTACTGGCGTTAGTGATCGCTGCGGTAGTTATCGTTCCTACACTGATTCCGGGACTTTTGGGAGAAGAATCCGATGAAACAGAGCCGGAAAGTTCAGAGGAAATTGTGATGGACGTAGAGAGTGATGAAGAAGATGCAGAGACAGTTTATGGTATCTGTGTGGAAGAAGAAGCGTCGGATGTGAATTTAGACATGATTTTTGCAGCAATTCCTGCAGATTGGAAGACTTATGACTCAGAAGCAGAAGTGAAAAAAGCTGTGGAAGCAGGAGACGTGGAAGCCGGTTTTGTTATGGAAAGCGAAGTGGATGTTACATATGTGGTAAATGATCTTTCCATGTATGATTACCTTGGCGACATGTTCAGCCGGACACTGTCAGAATGTTACAAGAGCCAATATCTCATGGAAAAGGGGTTGACAGCTGAAGAAATTGCGGAATCAGAGAGTTTCTATGTTCATGTGGAAGAAGAGGTTTTGGGAAAAGATAGTGGAAAGAATTATTGGTATACCTATGTGCTGGTGTTTGTAGTGTACTTCCTTATTATTTTCTATGGACAGATGATTGCAACTTCTGTTACAACCGAAAAAAGCAACCGGGCGATTGAAATCTTGGTTACAAGTGTAAGTTCTAACAGCCTGATTTGCGGAAAGGTTCTGGCTGGAGCAATTGCAGGTGTATTGCAGGCAGGAATCATTCTTGGAAGCGGTTTTGTCTCTTACGGATTGGTGAAGGAAGCTTGGGGCGGACTCCTTGATTTCTTGTTTGACATTCCTACAAATGTGTTAATCATTTATGCAGTGTTTGCAGTGCTTAGCTATCTTTTATATGCATTTATTTTTGGAATGCTGGGAGCATTGGTGTCAAAGACAGAGGATATTAGTAAGAGTTCATCACCAGTTCTGATGATTTATATTGTATCCTTCTTCATTGCAATATTTGGCATGACAAGCGACAGCAACAGCATCGTCATGAAAGTTGCTTCCTACATTCCATTTACATCTGGAAATGCCATGTTTGTGCGAACTGCAATGGGAAGTGTAGCAGTTTGGGAGGTTATCATATCGGCAGTTCTATTAGCAGGAAGCTGTGTGATTGCAGGCGTGCTTGCAGCAAAGATTTTCCGCTTTGGAACGCTGCATTATGGAAATCCGATTAAGTTTAAGACAGCGCTTAAAAAATCTGGAGAACAATAAATAAAAGATTGTATTTCGGTTCACTGTTATCGAAATACAATCTTTTTCTTATTCTGCTTTATAGACAATCTTGCCATCACAAATAGTATAGTGGATCTTACCAAAAAGTTTCATTCCTAAGAAAGGGGAGTTTGCAGACTTGGAAACAAATCCATCTACCACCCATTCTTCATCTGGATTAAAAATAACAAAATCAGCAGGAGTATTCACCTCTATACTTCCACCAGAAAGTTTGTAGAGAGAGGCAGGATTGCAAGTCATTTTTTTAAGCAATTCCATTAGGGTTAAATGTCCCGGTTTTACAAGGGAAGTAATTCCAAGACCAAGTGAAGTTTCAAGGCCTATAATGCCACTTGGTGCCTTCCACATAGGATCGGTTGCCTTTTCCTGGGCACTGTGTGGTGCATGGTCTGTAGCAATCAAGTCAATCGTTCCATCTTTTAGACCTTCGATGATCGCAAGGCGGTCTGCTTCTGTGCGAAGAGGTGGGTTCATCTTGGCCAGACTGCCGTGCTGAATTATAGCCTCATCCGTCAAGGTGAAATGGTGTGGAGTAGCCTCAGCATGAATGTCAGCTCCAAGTGCTTTTGCATTTCGAACCAGTGCTACAGAATTTCCTGAGCTAATATGTTGGATTACAGTTTTTGCTCCTGAATGAAGTGCCAGCATACAATCTCTAGAAACCATCACATCTTCCGCGAGAGCAGGAGAACCATAGATTCCAAGATGCTCTGAAGAGGTGCCATGGTTAATTCCATTTTCTGAAATAAAAGCAGGATCTTCTTCGTGCAGACTAATCGGCATGTCAAGTCTTGCAGCTTCCAACATGGCTTTGTAACAGAGGGAGGCATCCATAATTGGAATGCCATCATCTGTAAAACCGCAGGCACCGGCATGCTTCAATGCCTCTAAATCATTCATTTCTTTTCCTGCCAGACCTTTTGTAATAGAAGAGGTCTGGTAGATTCGAATATCTTCCTTTTTCCCTCGCTCTAGAATGTCAGTCAGTGTTTCTGTATTATCCACCACCGGTTTAGTATTTGCCATACAGATGACTGAGGTAAATCCCCCTTTGGCTGCAGCAAGAGAACCTGTGTGTAAGTCTTCTTTATAAGTAAATCCGGGGTCACGAAAATGAATGTGTGTATCGATTAAACCCGGTGCAATGGTAAGTCCGGTAATATCCAGCACATCTTCCTGACCTTTGTGTTCTAGCTTCCCAATTTCGCAGATAATGCCATTTTCCACACGGATATCAGCCACTTCTGCTGTGTTGGTACTAGGGTTTATTAAAAATCCATTCTTGATAAGCATATTTTTTACTCCTGCATTGTTTTATGATTATTTCTTCTATTCTAGCATAGGAACAAAAAAGTGTCTACCAACCATGTGTAAAATGGTTTTAATAAATATACCTTGTGCAAGAATTTTTATAAAATCTTTCTAAAAGAATCGTCTGTGAAATTGACTAAGAAAAAAGAAAGTGTTACACTTATAAAGATGCGATAGCATATGAGCAAAAGATAGATTGAATAAAGGAGGACACCATGAGTGTAAAAATATTATCCGACAGCACTTGTGATTTGTCGAAAGAATTAATAGAAAAATATAATATAGGAATTTTACCATTACATATTGTATTAGGGGAAGTAGAATACAAAGACGGAGAAGAAATTGGTCCTGATGAGATTTATGAGTGGGCAGATGCCAATAAAACAACACCGAAGACATCTGCAATTGGGATTACGGAAGTAATGGAGGCATATGAAAAGTGGTTGAAAGAGTATGATGAGATTGTGATTTTCTCAATCTCAGGGAAGATGTCAACCACAGTGAATGTAATGCGTATGGCAGCAGAAGAAGTAGAAAAGGAAGACTGTATCTTTGTAGTAGATTCGGAGAACCTGTCCACAGGAAATGGACTTCTGGTTATTGAAGCAGCTATTATGGCTCAGGAAGGAAAGAGCGCCAAGGAAATAGAAAGCCACATAACCCAATTAAAGCCTCAAGTGAAAGCAAGCTTTGTAGTAGATACTTTGACTTATTTGCATAGAGGCGGAAGATGCAGCGGCGTGGCCGCACTGGCAGGAGGTGCCCTCAAGCTTCATCCAAAGATTGTGGTAGAAGAGGGTGGCATGAAGCCAGATAAGAAGTATCGTGGTAAGATGAAAAAAGTAATCATGGATTACGTAAAAGAGATGGAAGAAAAGCTTTTGGGAGCGAAGAAAGACAGAGTGTTTATTACACACTCCGGTTGTGAGGCAGAGGTTCTTGAAAGTGTGGAAGAATATTTGAAAGGGTTAAATCATTTTGATGAGATTCTGATTACCAGAGCCGGCGGTGTGATTTCTAGTCACTGCGGACCGGGAACATTGGGCGTGCTGTATATAGAAAATTAGAAATCGTAGGACAAAAGTGCTTTGGAATTCCAATTTCGAAAGCACTTTTTAAACTTAAAACAGAAAGGATATGGTAGTTATGTTGAGGACTTTGCTAAAAGAAGTAAAGGAATATAAAAAAGCATCGATGGCTACCCCTTTTTTTATGATTTTAGAAGTTGCGATGGAGATGATGATTCCGCTCTTAATGGCTTCCATCATAGATAAAGGTGTAGAACTTGGTGACATGAATCATGTATATAAGACAGGTGCAATCATGATTGCTGTAGCAACAATCGGACTCCTGGCAGGTATGGCCGGAGGGCGATATGGCGCAAAGGCGTCTACCGGATTTGCAAGGAACTTAAGAGAAGCCGTCTTTAATCATATTCAGACTTTTTCATTTGCAAATATAGATAAATTCAGTACCGCCGGTTTGGTGACACGTATGACAACAGACATCACCAATATTCAGCATTCTTATCAGATGATGTTACGTATGTTTGTAAGATCCCCAATTAGCCTTATTTGCGCTATGGCTATGTCCTTTTATATTAGCCCAAGATTGGCAACTGTGTACCTTGTAGCAGTTATTTTCCTTGGTATCGTACTTTTCTTTATTATGAAGGGAGCTACCAAGTATTTTTCGCAGGCATTTCCAAAATATGACGAGATGAACGCAGCAGTACAGGAAAATGTTTCGGCTATCCGCGTGGTAAAAGCCTATGTGCGAGAGGAAGAAGAGACAACTAAATTCAAGAAGACAAGTGAAAATATCTACAGGATTTTCTGCAAAGCGGAATCTATTATTGTGTATAACTCTCCGATTATGCAGCTGACGGTATACAGTTGTATTCTGTTGATTAGCTGGCTTGGAGCAAAGATGATTGTAGGAAGTACCCTTTCTACGGGAAATCTTATGAGTCTGCTGGCATATTGCATGAATATTTTGATGAATCTTATGATGCTTTCCATGTTTTTCGTTATGATTACCATGAGTATGGCTGCCGTAAAACGTGTTGCAGAAGTTTTAGATGAAAAAAGCGATATCAACAATCCGGAGCATCCGATTTATGAAGTGACAAATGGAAGCGTAGACTTCAATCATGTGAATTTTGCTTACAAAAAAGACTCAGAAGAGTTTGTGTTAAAGGACATTGATTTGCATATCAAATCAGGAGAGACCATTGGGGTTATGGGCGGCACAGGTAGCGCCAAGACCAGTTTGGTTAATTTAATCAGTCGTCTTTATGATGCCACAGAAGGAGAAGTGTGTGTGGGTGGCATCAATGTTAGAGATTACGATATGGAAACTTTGCGTAATCAAGTATCGGTTGTACTTCAAAACAATGTGCTTTTTTCCGGAACCATTCTAGAAAACTTACGTTGGGGAAATAAAGACGCCACATACGAGGAATGTGTAAGAGCATGTGAGCTTGCATGTGCAGATGAATTTATTCAGAAATTTCCAGATCAATATGAGACACATATTGAGCAAGGTGGAACCAATGTTTCTGGTGGGCAAAAGCAGAGACTATGTATTGCCCGTGCTCTTCTTAAGAATCCAAAGATTTTGATTTTGGATGATAGTACCAGTGCAGTGGATACAGCAACAGATGCAAAGATTCGAAAAGCATTTGCCCAGGAGATTCCAAATACCACAAAATTTATTATTGCACAGCGTGTTTCCAGTGTACAGCATGCAGATCGAATAATTGTAATGGAAGACGGGCAAATACATGGATTTGGTACACATGAGGAATTACTGTTGAATAATGAAATTTATCGAGAAGTTTACGAATCCCAGACACAGGGCGGTGGAGACTTCGATGAAAAGGCAGGTGAATAGATATGGCAGGACATGGACCGGGCAGTAGACCGCCTAAAGGAGTTAAGATGAAGCCACAGATTGAGAATCCGGGGCAAGTATTCAAGCGTCTAATGTCATATGTATTCCAAAAATATAGATGGCATTATATTCTTGTAATTGTACTCATTTGCGTAGGTGTACTGGCAAGCGTACAGGGAACTTTGTTCCAAAAGAGTCTGATTGATGATTATATTAAACCAATGCTTCTTACAGATAAGCCGGATTTTAGTCCGCTGTTAGAAGCAATGACAAGGGTGGCCGGATTTTATCTCATAGGTGTTATATCCACATTTGCTCATAATCGTATTATGGTCAATGTGACACAGGGTGTTCTACGCGATATGAGAAATGATGTGTTCACCCACATGGAAAAACTTCCGGTAAAATATTTTGATACCCATTCTCACGGAGATATTATGTCTGTGTATACCAACGACATTGATACCCTTCGTCAGGTGGTGAGTCAAAGTATTCCACAACTTGTAAATAGTAGCGTGACCATTATCAGTGTATTTGCAAGTATGATTTATCTAAGTATACCGCTTACGTTGGTAAC
>JAZQBW010000065.1:0-28935 GCA_045545895.1 Faecalimonas sp. | reverse complement strand
GGTAGATGCATCATTATAGTCTTCGAATGAACCCGGTTCTAAATCTTCAATCGTATACAAAACCTCTACTTTCATATCTGCAAGCCAGAAATCTTGTCCAGAATGAAGTCTTACAAGTTCTGTGTCTGGTGAATAGGTTTTTACACTATTCATTGCACTTTCCTCCTGCGAATCACTAATGGCATTCCCCAAATCAGAGTGACTTGTATTAAACATCACTCTCTCGATTTTCACTTTATCAGCATACTGACGAAAGAATGGTTCCCAGCATCCACAGTGGTCACCATGGGCATGTGTTAACATCCAATTAGAAATAACAACTTCATTAATTCCATGTTGTCCTGCCACACGATGAAGAATTTCGTAAAGATGGTCCGCATCCGGAGTATCAAGGCCTCCATCATAAATGAGAAATGTTCCATCTGCCAAAAGGTAAACAAAACACATACCATTTTCATCAGCACCTCCGGTAACACCTACCATGTACCCTTTTGTATCACAAACTTTTTTGAAATCAGATAGCTCTGTCTCCGGAAGGAATGCAGTCTTTATATCGCTGTATACAATTCTCATGGCAGAATCAAATTGATTCACATACAATGCATGTTTATCATTCTTGTAAACAGCGTATTCCGCATTTCCAATCTTCTTCGCAGAATGTTCTGTATATCCTTTCTCTTTCAGAGCTTTTGTATAAGACGCAAAATCTTTCGAATCTGCTTCTTCTACACGAATTTCATAAAATTCAGAACCTGCACAAAATACTGTTGTGGCATTTTCTGTAACATAGACTGGAACATCTTCCAATTCATCTCGCACAACTTTTACTTCTTCAAATGCTGCAATCTTGCAGGAATCATTTTTCCACGCCTCAAGCATTTTATCTCGAATGATATTCACTGCCTTCTTCATATCAGCCTGTGTATATGCAACTGCATACATTTCTTCACCAGAAGTTCCTACACTGTATGACCCATAAGAAATTTCAGACATTACTTTTTGAGATAATTCTGAAGAAGTATTTCCAATGTAAATTTTCTTCAAATCAGTGACAGCCGTGTCACTTAAAATCTTCATACTAACTTCTGTTTCTTTGTATATTTTCTTTTGTAATGAAATTGCACTGTCCTGAATATAATCTTCAGGATTTTCCGGAATAACGATGCAATAATTTGTCACACCATTTTTAATAATGCTCAAGTTTTTTCCAGAAGCACCGCAACCCGTTACCATAAAAAGAAACATAGCAACTAGAGGTAGTAATTTTGCTACAAAACTGAAAGCTCTTTTTGTATTCATGATATCACCCTCCTATTCTTCAATCACATTTGTTCCATCTTCAATACGTTGTTGATGATAGAATGGTTCATTACTCTTCAGCGTACTGTTCTGGAGCACAATTGTTTGATGGTTTGCTCTAATTGGATAACCATTAAGAGTTTGAATACATGTGTTTGTTAATTCCACATACGCTGTGGTTGTATCCATAATCATGATACCAGTTCTGCCTGTAGCACATGTTGCATCTATATTGCAGTCTTTCATTGAAATCATAACAGTTTTTGCATCATCTTCTTTTCCATTACCTGTACGAATA
The DNA here is from genome assembly GCA_045545895.1 of Faecalimonas sp. Classification (GTDB taxonomy): domain Bacteria; phylum Bacillota; class Clostridia; order Lachnospirales; family Lachnospiraceae; genus Faecalimonas. The sequence continues at coordinate 27,338 of JAZQBW010000065.1, read as the reverse complement.
ATACAGCTGTAGGCATCTTTTCCCGCTGTATCTACAGCAACTGTAATGTTTACCCTTGTAAGATTTAAAACATTGTTATCTCCAGCTGCCTGAAGATTTATTACTGCATAACGGTTTTCCTGTGCTTTCGTAACCAAAATATTCACGTCTTCCATTGCAACTGTTGAATTTCCATTATTTTGTAATGCACAACCATAATTTTGATGATCGAGAGTTACATCTTTCAATAGAAATACACCTGAACTCTGCGTAACTTTGAATGCATGATTATCATCTTTACTTGTGATGGTATAACCTTTTCCATCAATTGTGACATCGTTAGCTTTTGCATTGTTGATTTCAACCATACCTACGGTTGTATCTTTAGTCAGTTCAATTACCACATCATCTTCCATAGTGTATGCTGCTAATGCCGCATTACTTAATGTGTAGTACTCTTTGTCACCGATTTTTGCTGCGTAATCCAACTCATTTGCCTGCGCTTCATTATCACTATCCACATATCCTTTTTGATTGATAGGTGTTTTGTTATACTCAGCAGTTAATGAAGAGAACGTACTGTTTTTAATCGTGATAGGTTGTTCATTCGCTTTGATTGCAAAATCATCTTTTGTGATAAATTTCGAGTCGGTAATGTTCATTTCACCAACTGTTGTATTAAACACCATGATACCTTTTCTACCTGTGGAAGCACTTGTATCAAATTCACAACCTATTAAATTAATATTTACAGTTTTAAACTGTTCCCAGCCTGCATTACCCGTTCTGATAATACCAAAGTTTTGGTCGCTAGGCTTAGAAGCAACTGCAACTTTTACTTTCACATTCGTGAAATCTAAGTTGGTTGTAAATCCTGCTCCCATCGTGTTGATAAGAGCATATGTAAGTTCTTCTCCTGTTGCATTCAAGTTCACATCTGTAAGCTTAATAGTATTACCCAAGTAATCTTGAATAAATGAACCCTTATTTCCGTGGTTGACAGTCATATTCTTGAATTCAATCACACAATCTCCTTGATTGATTTTGAATGCATGATTACCACCTGTAGATGTTAATGTGTGTCCATCGCCATCAATGGTAATGTTGATTGAACTTTCATTTTTCAAGTCCACTTCAAAAACAGTAACATCACATGCCAGCGTAATCACCACATCCTGTGTAGCAGTATTTGCAACTTCCAATGCTTCTGTAAAAGTCGCATATCTTGCTCTACCGATGCTTGCCTCGTAATTGGCTAGCTCTGTCACATCTTTATTATCCTTCAAAATAACGGTTGTTTCATTGTTATCATCAAAATAATAACGGGCATTTTTATTTACATCGAATTCTAGCGGTGCCTGCTCTACTTCTGCCCAGCAGTCTGGTTCTGTAATACTTTCAAATACTACCATACCTTTTTCATCGGTTTTTACGGGAGACTTTGTTAACGCGTCTCCCCCACCATAATAAAGTTTTAATTGAATATCTGAAAGTGGTTTGTCATATTGGTCTTTTACAAGAACCGAATATGACTTTGGTGAATGGTCCACTTTTCTTCTGCTATTTTCTGCTAATGCAATTATAACTACTGTAACACCCAGGAGAATGCATACTGCTGCAATGATAATAGCAAATTTCTTGCTTAATAATTTTTTCATATTTTTACATCCTCCTTCGTTATTGTTCTGAAACGGTCATCTGATTGTTGTAGATTAAAGTTTCGTTGTCTGCTTTCATTAAGTTTTTCGTACTACCTACCAACTTAATTGTTCCAGAGACACCGTCTAGTACGTGAATTGCTTTTGCTCCATCTGAGCCTGATGCATCAATTTCACAATCCTTCAAAGTAAGATTCAGTGTAGGTTTAGATCCACTATAACCACCAACAATTGCTCCTGTTGTAACACCTGCTGCTTTATCCCAATCAATTTTTACATTTGTCATATTTAAATTCAAAGTCATAGTTCCATATGCTGCTTGAATTAATCCGTTCGATGTTTGATTGCTGGTTGAATTAATTGTAACATCGTCAAAATTCACTTCTAATTCATAAGTTTTCTCAGGGTCTTTATTCTTGTTTCCGATTCTAAACAAGATATTATTTGTATGTGTTACTGTTAAATTCTTTATATCTACTTTTCCGCTTTCTTGCGTAATGAGAACTGGTGCAGTTGCAGTTACAGTGCGTCCGCTTCCAGACAAGACAACATTTTTGCCTTTTTCATTTTTTATAGTTGTATTGTTTGTAATGCTTACACCGTCAGCAACAATATCCAATCTTGTATTTGCTGTTGCAGCGTTTACTTTCGTAACTGCATCAGCAAACTTACTTTGATGAGCACCGTCTACAAGAGCTACTGATTGAACTGTTCCTTTATAGAACGTACTCTTCTTGTCTATATTGAGTGCCATCTGATTGTAATATACAGGTACTTCAACGGCTTCTCCTGTTGTTAATTTAGTATTGTTTAAATTAATTGCACCTGATACGTTATCCAATGCTTGGATTGCTTTTGCTCCAATTGCTCCTGATACATTAACTTCGCAGTCTGTCATAGTAAGATTAAGCGTAGGTTGTGCTCCGTTATATCCTGCTACAATTGCAGCTGATGTGATGTCTTTTACATCATGCCAATTCACTTTGACATTTTTCATATTCATACTCAATGTCATTGTGGCATATCCTGCTTGAATCAGTCCGGCTGACTTTTGATTGCTTACTGAGTCAATATTAAGATTTTCGAAATTGACCTCTAAGCCATAAGATTTTGCAGAATCGGTATTCTTATTACCAATTCTGAACAAGATATCATTTGTATGGGTGATATCTAACTCTTTTACTTCTATTTTTCCGCTTTCTTGCGTGATTAGAGTTGGCTTCTTCACAGTTGCTTTGTGTCCATTACCAGCCCAAACAATATTTTTTCCATTTGTATTTTTTAAAGTTACATTAGCTGTGATGCTAAAATCAGCAACCATATCTATTCTTGTGTTGGCTTCAGCACTATTCACTTTCGTGATTGCATTGGCAAAATCACTTTCGTGTACACCATCAACAAGGGCTACTGATTGAGTAGTTCCTTTCCAGAATGTAGTATCCTTATCGATGTTCAATGACATGTTGTTTTTGTTTACCGGTGTATCTACAGCAGTCTTAATCTCTGTACTAATTAACTGAATTGTACCGATTGCATTGTTCTCTTCATAAACAGCCTGACCTTCGTTTGCTCCTGTTGTATCAAGTTCGCAATCTGTCATTGCAAGATTAACCGTAGTCGCACTTGTAAGGTCTGCATTACCAACTGTGATAGCACCTTTGGCATGAGTGCTTGATGGTTTCCAAACTAGTTTTACACCTGTCATATTCAAATCAAGTGTCATTGCTCCGAATCCGACTTGAATCAAACCTTTTGTTTGATTACTTGTAGAATCAATATCAATGTTATTAAGATTCACTGTTACTTTTTCTGTGTAACTTGTGTTCTTATTACCAATTCTAAATAGGATATCATTTGTATGAGTAACCTTGAAGTCTTTAAATTCGACCGTACCTTTTTCTTGATATACAAGAATTGGTTTCTTCATTGTTACTGTATGTCCATTTCCATCCCAAACAATATTTTTGCCATTTGTATTTTTTAAGGTTAGATTGCTAGTGATTGTAACATCACTCAATAAACGAAGTGTTACATTTTCTTTTGCTGCATTAACATCTGTGATAGCTTCACTAAACTCATTGTAGATAAAATCACCTACTTGATACTGTGTTGCAGGGTAAGTACTTAATACACTAGCTGTATTTCTCTTGTACTTCAGATTTCCATCTAGTACAGCTTCTTGCCCCGTACTTGATGTAATTGATGAGCTTCTTAATACAAGGTTTCCTTTTGCCTTACTTTCTGTATAAATACCATTACCACAATCAGCTGCGCTTGTATCAATATTACAGTCTTTCATTACAAAGTTCACTGTTGTTTCTTTTCCAAGGTCTGCATTTCCAACTGTAATAGCACCTTTGGCGTGTGTACTTGTTGGTGCCCATGTCAAATTCACATCTGTCATGTTGAGATATAATGTCATTGCTCCGAATCCGGCTTGAATCAAACCTTTTGTTTGATTACTTGTAGAATCAATATCAATGTTATTAAGATTCACTGTTACTTTTTCTGTGTAACTCGTGTTCTTATCCCCAAATCTAAACAAAATATTACCTGTTTGTTTCATATTTAAGTCTTTGATTTCTACGGTTCCTGTTTTTTGATAAACTAGGATTGGTGCAGTTACTGTCGCTTTGTGTCCTTTTCCATCCACAACAACATTTTTGCCATTTGCATTTTTAATTGTGACATTATTCTTTATTGTAATATCACTTAAAATGCTAATTGTGACATCTTCTGTAAATGTATTTGCATCCTCAGCAGCTTCATGTAATTCGTTATAGACTACATCTCCAACCTGAACTTGGGTTGTTGGATATGTGCTTAACTCAGTAGCAGTATTTCTTGTAAACTTCATGCTTTTGTCAACTACAGAATCTTTATCTGATGAAATGTTTGTATCGTTCAAAACAAGATTTCCTGTTACGCCGCTTTCTGCACTGATACCATAAGCACCAGATACCTTGCTTGAATCAATATTACAATCTGTCATAGTAAGATTAAGCTTTGTAGTATCGCCTGATAAACCGGCAAAAATTGCACCTTTTTGAACCTCTGCTGTTGTTTCCCATACCAAGTCCACATCTGTCATGTCTAAATCCAGTTCCATGGTTCCATAGCCTGCTTGAATCAAGCCATATGCACATGAGCTTTCTGACGCAATACCAAGGTCATCGAGATTTACGATTAATTTATCTGTATACGTTGCATTTCTATCACCTATGCGGATTACACATCCTGTTCCTCCATGTACGATGTCCATGTTTGAAAGGTTAAATGCTCCTGTTTTTTGGTTTACATAGATTGTATGTGTATTGAAAACTGCAGTCATTTCATGTCCTGCACCATCCAAGACAATATTTTTGCCATTCACATTATTTATCACAATTGATTCATATATTTCCATATCACGTAACATTGTGATAGTAACATCTGTTGCAGATGTATTAGCATCTAACATTGCCTCTTCCAAGGTATTATATGTAACAGTTCCGATTCTAACTTCATCTGCCGTACCATTGTGAAATGCTGTAGCTGTATCAATTGAAAGTACCATCTTGTCATTTTCAACAGCTTCTGTTTTCATTGTTTTTATAACGGTGTTGTACAAGTTAATATTTCCACTAGCTTCATTTTCTGCTTGAATACCTTTGGCACCATTTGCATTTGTTACATCAATTGTACAATCTTTCAAGGTAAGGTTAAGCTCCTGCTTGAGACCGCTAACCGATGCCATAATTGCACCACCCTTGATGCCTTCTTTTTCTGTATCCCACACTAATTTCACTTTTGACAGATTCAAGTCAATTTTTTGACTTTCATTTGTATGAATTAATGTGTATGCATGTGTACTAGAAGAATAAATATCTAGATTTGTAAGATTAACGGTAACTAAATCTTCGCTGAGTTCGGTATTTTTCTTCTTACCAATTCGAAGTACATTTCCTTCTCCAGACTGAACAATCTTCATGTTCTTTATATCGACTGTTCCGGTCTTTTGATGTACATACATCGAATGGCTGGTTGTAGCCACAGTAAGTGTATGTCCTGCACCATCTAAAACAATGTTTTTACCGTTTGCATTTTCAAAGAGAAGATGCGTTTCCATTTTTGTATCATTAAGCAAAGTGATTGTTACATCTGTCTCTGACTTATTGGCAGCTTCCATTGCCTCTGCAAGCTTGTTGTAAATTGTATCTCCAATTTTAGCTTCATCCGGAGTACCATCATTTAAATACGAAGCGGCGTCACGAGTAAGCGTCATTTTCCCTTTTGACACTGGTTTTGCACCATTGCTTGTGAGAATCTTCGTATTGATCAGGTTAATTTCTCCTGTAACCTTATTGGCCGCATTAATACCTCTCGCACCATTTGCCTGTCTTACATCGATTACAGAATCTTTCAAAGTAAGATTTAATACTTGATCCATACCAGAAACCCCTGGCATGATAGCTCCACCTTTGACTTCATTGGCAGTTTTCCATACCAAATTCACTTTTGATAGATTCATATTGATTGTTTGCATTCTCTTCGTGTTAATCAAAGTATATGCGTGTGTACTTTCTGATTCGATATCAAGATTCGAAAGATTCACATTTAATACTCTCGAACTTAATGCTGTTTCTTTATCAGTTGTTCCAACCACGATGAGGTTACCAAGTCCACCATGTTCAATCTTCATATTTTGGATATTAATGGTTCCACTATTTTGATAAACTTTGATGGAATGTGATGTTGTATATAGATTTAGAGTATGACCCTGTCCATCTAAAGTAATTGTCTTTCCATTCACATTATACAAATGGAAAGATTGCGCATAATGTACATCTCCAAGCAATTTAATTGTAACATCGGTTTCTGATGCATTTGCCTTTGCAATGGCATCTTTGAAGAGAAGTACTTCATCTCCAATTTGTGTTACATAAGCATTTGGATTGTCGTTCAATACGATGGAAATCGATTTTTTCGAACCTTTAAATTCATGGAACTCTTTATTTAATTCGTATTCGTAAGGTACTGCCAACACTTTTGCACTGACAATATTCTTTTCTTCTGTTTTGAGTGTGATTGCACCCATATTATTTGTTGTACCTGGTTCTCCCACAATATTGCCAGATTTATCATAAAATGCAGCGAGGATACCTTGAATTGGACTTCCTTCTGCATTTTTCACCAGAATCTTATAGGTCTGTTCCTTTTTGGAATCATCATCTTCTTTATCTGGTGTTGGCAATTTCTGCGTAACCTCTGTCTGCTCCGGAGCTTTTTGTTTATTCCAAAGCAGGAAGCCTCCCGCCACAGCGACAACTGCTATGACGAGAAGCATAACTAACATAAGTAATGTTCGTTTTTTTCTATCCATGCATAAACCTCCGTTTAATTAGCCGGTGAAAGGAAATTTTCTCCAGGTCCTGTATTGTTAGTTGCATCATATACACCTGCAATCTCTGAATTACCTGTACCAACCATACGCAATAAATGCAAATTTATCGCTCCGTTTTTAGTTAGATTCTGAGTATAAAGTGTATTTCCACATGGCCATAACAAATAGGTTGGCTGAATCATATTATATGCGTCTATTGTTCCCCCAGGACCTGTACCATGATGTGGAACCTGAAGATATTCGCTCTTCAAAGCATCTCCATATGTATTACACATTAATTCCCATACATTGGTAGCAGCATCTCCAGTCATAAGGATTGTTTTATCCCCAATTGTTAATCTTGTAATCGTAGATGCATCATTGTAGTCTGTTAATGTTCCTGGTTCTAAATCTTCCACCGTATATAGAACTTCTAGCTTCATGTCAGCAAGCCAGAAATCTTGTCCGGAATGTAATCTCACAAGTTTTGTATCTGGTGAATGACTCTCAACAGTATTTAGAACACTTTTTTCTAGTGAACCACTAACACCATCACCCCAACTAGTGTGAGTTGTATTGAACATAACACTCTGAATCTCCACTGTTTCAGCATACTTACTAAAGAATGGTTCCCAGCAACCACAGTGGTCACCATGAGCATGTGTCAGCATCCAATTGGAAATGACAACTTTATCAATACTATGCTCCTTTGCTATACTACAAAGAAGGTTATAAAGATGGTCTGCATCCGCTTCATTTCGTCCTCCATCATAGACAAGAAACGTTCCATCTGCTAGAAGGTAAATGAAACACATACCATTTTCATAATCACCGGCAGTTACACCAACCATATAACCTTTCGTATCGCAAACTTTTGTAAATTCAGATTTCTCTGTCTCTGGAAGGAAAGCTTCATCTATATTGCTGTATGCAATTCTCATGGCAGAATCAAATTGATTTACATACAATGCCATCTCATCATTCTTGTAAACAGCATATTCTGCATTTCCAATCTCCTTCGTAGAGTGTTCTTCAAAGCCATCTTGTCCAAGAGATGTTGTATAAGCGCCGAAATCTATCGTATTTGCATCTTCTACTCGGATTTCATAAAATTCAGGACCTTCGAAAAACACTGTTGTTACTTTATCTGTAACATAGACTGGAATATTGTTATTGTATACTGACTGTCCAGCAGCTGTAGTAATATTCGTACCATCTAATTTAATTGTTCCTGTAGCATTATCTTCTACGTAAATTGCATAAGCATCTTTTGCTCCTGACACATCAAGTGTACAATCTGTCATCGTAAGATTAAGCATCGTTGTTGCAGTGAGGTCAGCGCAACCGACTGTAATTGCACCTTTGTCATATTTGTCATTCGGTTGCCATACTAAATCTACATTTTTCATATTCAAGTCAAGTTGCATAGCACCATATCCAGCTTGAATCAATCCTTTCTTTTGATTACTAGAAGTAGTAATCTCAAGATTCTCAAGATTAACTGTTAATTTGTCTGATTTTGAATAATTATTCTCTTTGTCACCAATTCTAAACAATAGATTTTGTGTATGATCCTCAATCAGCATATTTTTTACTTCTACAAACCCTGTCTTTTGATATATACGAATCGCTGCATTGGCAGGATTCAATTTTTTATCACAACCATCTATTGTAATAGTCTTACCATTTGCATTTGCAATATCAACGTTCTCATCAAATGTAACTGTATCCGACAAGAAACTGATGGTTACATTTTCTTGTGATTTATTTGCATCTGCAACCGCTTCGAATAACTCATTGTAGATGACATCTCCCATCTGAACTTGTGTTGCCGAAGCGGGGGTTAATACTGTAGCTTCATCTTTTGTAAACTTCATCTTTTGATCGTATACAGCAGCATTATTTGATGTAATGGTTGTATTGTTCAAGACGAGGTTTCCTGTTGCTGTACTCTCTACATATACACCATAACCATCAGAAGCCCCTGTCGCGTCAATCGTACAGTCTGTCATAGCAAGATTTACTGTAGGACTCGAAGTGTAGTCTTTACCGCTGACTTTCCCACTGAAACCAACCGTAATCGCACCTTTTGCATGAGTGCTTCCTGGTGTCCATGTTAAATCTACGTTTGTCATATTTAGATCAAGTTGCATAGTTGCAAATCCTGCTTGAATCAATCCGTTCTGTTGATTACTTTTGGATGTAATATTAATATCAGTAAGATTTACTTTTAATTTTGATTCTTCTGAATATGTACCCTGACTTCCTATTCTGAACAATATATTGCTATTATGAGTCACAAACAAATCTTTTATTTCTACCAATCCTTTTTCTTGATAGATAAGAATTGGAGCACTTACAGTTGCCGTATGCCCGTTACCATCCAAAACAACATTTTTACCATTTTCATTCTTAAGAGTAAGACTGGTGCTAATCGTAACATCATTCCACAAGGTCAGTGTTACTTCTTCGTCCAATTGGTTACCCACATCAAGTGCAGTTGCTAATGTAGTATACCCATTCTTGTTCATATAGACTGCAGGTGCAAAATTAGCAGCTTTTCCTTTGTAAGCATCCTGACCAGCATATGGGGTAATTACAGAGTTTTCAACTGTAATAGTACTACCATCCAGAATAGCGGGTTTTGCATATACAATACCACTGTCCTTAGCTTTACTCATATCTAATGTGCTATCTTTAATAACAAGATTCACTGTCCTTTTCGGTGCTTTATTACTTCCATATCTGATAGCTGCTCTTTCTGTATTATCACTCTCAGTGGTATTCGTCCAATCTAATATGACATTGTCTAAAGTTATATCAAAATTAGTAAGTTGTACCGCATTAATGATTGAGTACTGATTAGTGCTATTTGAATACATTTCTACATTCTTAAGGTTTACCACCATCTTTTGAGTAGCGTCTGCAGTACCTTCATCACCAAAAGTCATTAAGTTTTTAGCTGTGTTTGTATGTACAATTTTTAAATTGTTAAGATTAACAGTACCTAAATGCTTTTCAAAGTAGATAAAGTGGGCATCCGTAGCACCTTCAAAATCACCCGTTAATGTATGTCCATTACCATTGATGGTAATCGTTCCACTTTGATTGTTTGTTACGTTTACCTTGATTTGGCTTGTATGTGTCACATCTTTTACCAAATTCAAAGTTGGATTACTTGATTTACCATTCAATGCAGTTATGGCAGTGGCCAATTGACTATATTGAACACCATCAACAAGCGCTACTGATTGTGTCGTTTTTGTTTCTGTTTTTTCTCGATAGAAGCTACTATCCTTATCAATGCTTAATGCCATCTTATTGTAATATACTGGTGTGTCAGCATTTGCAATAATTTCTGTATTGATTAAATTGATTGTTCCACTATCGCTAGCCTTGTCAGTCGCATGAATCGCTTTAGAACCTTCTGTTGCACCTGATACATTAAACAAACAATCAGTCATAGTAAGATTCACTGTCGGATTGCCTAATGTACCAATTTCAATTGCATTTTTTGCAACAGTTGTTGTCCAACTTTGCAACTTCACATCTACCATATTCAAATTCAGGTTCATAGTGTTCTTGGTATGCCCTGCTTGAATCAATGCATTATTACTTTTGGATTCAATATAAATATTGTCAAACTTTACGGTTAATGTGTAGTTATCACTGATATCTTTATCTCCACATCTGAACAAAATATTGCTTCTATGGTCCACTTTCAAATCTTTTACTTCTACTGTTCCTACTTTCTGACATATAAGAATAGGTTGGCTCATAACTGCAGTATGATTATTTCCATCTAAAACAATATTCTCAACATTTGCATTTTCATTCTTAATAGTTAGACTATCACTTACCTCAACATCCTTTAACAATTCGATTGTGACATCTTCTTCAGATGCATTAGCTGCAGAAACCGCAGCATCTAATGCCATATAGGCTCTTCCAGCCGTATAGGCTACAGCTTGAAAATCACCCGAATTTCCTTTGTAAGCATATTGACCGGCATATGGTATGATTTCAGAATCTAGAACAGCAATGGCTGTATTGGCATTAAATCCAGTTGTTGCATACACAATACCACTACCTACAGCCTCACTCATATTTAATATACTCTCGTTTTTAATAACAAGATTTACTGTTTTTTCTTGTCCTTCATTTCCATATCTGATAGCTGCTCTCGCATTGTTCGCAGATGATTCAGTCTTCCAATTTAATGTAACATGATCTAACGTAATATCAAGATTAGTAAGTTGTACTGCATTAATGATGGAATATTCATTGGTACTTTCTGATTCCATTGTTACATCTTTCAGGTTTACCGCCATCGTCTGAGTAATATCGCTTGTACTACTGCTACCAAAAGTCATTAAGTTTTTAGCTGTGTTTGTATGTACAATTTTTAAATTGTTAAGATTAATACTACCAAAATGTTTCTCAAAGTAGATAAAATGAGCATCCTTCTCAGCACCTTCAAAATCACCCGTTAATGTATTCCCATTACCATTGATGGTAATTGTTCCACTTTGATTATTTGTTACGTTTACTTTAATTTGGCTTTTATGGGTCACATCTCGAAGCAGATCAATTGCTACATCTTCTGTACTTTCATTCACTTTTGCAAATCCATCTGCAAGAGTATGCCAAGTACGTGTACTTCCGGAATTAACTTCTGTATCATATAATCCATCATTGACTTCCATTGTACGTGTTGTTCCCTCAACAATTGTCCCGTCCAGTGTGGTCCACATTGGTGTAACTGTAATTGTTCTTCCAAAATACCCATATTCATTGTCAGCTGTACTTTCTTTTTCGAAATCTTTCACTAACACCGTTGCAATATACTTAGAATCTTCACTAAATGCCTGTTTCGGTGTAAAAGTTTCACCATCTGCTGTCACCGAAGTATATACTTTTGTTACACGAGCTGTTACAGTTTGCTCTAAATGCACTTTAAATTGCACATTTTTGTACTTCAAACTATCAACAGAAGTCAAAAAGCGAATGTTTGTTTTTGCTGATGTTGTAGTTGTATCTTTCAGAAGTTGAAATTTTACAGTTAATACATCTTCATCAACAAACTTTGGAAGTGTGGAATCTGTTACTTCTTCTAAGTTTCTAACAGGGGTATCTCCGTTGTACCATCCAGCAAAAACTTTACCTTCTTGTTTTGGAGCCTCTCCCTTGGATATATGGCTTTGTATCTGGTCTTTGGTGTAACTATCGTAACTATCAGCAGCTTTTATATCTTTGACTGGATAAATTCCCATAACTGCGAGGATTGCACATAAAACCAAACCAAAAATAATTCTCTTTTTCATAGTTTAATATCTCCCCCATCAATGATAGTGTCATCACCAGGCCACAATTCGCCACCTGTTAATTCGTCACTTGTGGTAACGACATCTTCAAGTTCCCATTCTATAATTTCTATATTTGCTTTTTCATATCTTTTTTTCACTTTTTACACATCCCTTTCTACCACTCGTTTTAGCCCTTCACAGAACCAACCATAACACCTTTTACAAAGTGTTTTTGCACAAATGGATAGAATGCAAATAACGGTACTGTAGTAACTACGATTACCGCATATTTCATTAGATTCTTAAAATTCTGTAAGCCTTCACCACTGAGTCCGTCTTGAATCAATGCATCGCCCATATCACTTTGTACCAAAAGCTCTCTAACGAAAATTTGTAATGGATACAACTTTTCATTCGTGATATATAAGAAAGCATCAAAGTAAGCATTCCAATGCGCAACGGCACTCCATAAGCAGAGTACTGCGATAATTGGTTTTGATAATGGTAATATAATCTTGAAAAAGTATTTGCCATCTCCACAGCCATCAATTAAACTAGCTTCTAGTAACTCTTCTGGAATACTACTTTTAATAAATGTACGAGCGACAATCATGTTATAAACACTCATAGCGCCTGGTAGCACTAATGCCCAAATGGTGTCTAACATTCCTAAACTTTTAACAAGCAAGTAATTCGGAATCATTCCACCGCCAAAGAACATTGTGAAGATGAAGAAAAGATTGAAAAATTTCTTCCCATACAATTCCTTTCTAGACATTGCGTACGCACACATAAGTTCCATAGAAACATTTATGAGTGTTCCTAATATGGTATAAAAAATAGTGTTTCGATATCCAATCCACAATCCATCATCTTTAAGAAGCAGCTGATAAGCTCCTGTGGAGAATTCCACCGGCCATAACCAAACTTTCCCTTGTGTTACTGCTGCTGCATCACTAAAGGACGCTGAGACGATGTAAATAATTGGATATAAAACGATTAACGTAAGTACAATAACAATACTGTAACAAATGGTATAGAAAATTTTATCTTCTTTCCCCAGTTTGATTTTTTTCTTTTGGTTTATACCGATTGAATCATTTTTCGCCATTCTCATTTCCTCCTTTACCACAAGCTAGTGTCGCTGACTTTCTTCGAAATTTTGTTCGCACTCACCAGCAGTATGAAATTGATAACGCTATTGAATAGACCAATCGCTGCACCATAAGACATATTTGTTCCTGCATCACCAGCAAGCCCTACTCTATATGAATAAGTAGATATAATTTCACTTGCCGATAAATTTAATGTATTTTGCATTAATAATACTTTTTCAAAACCAACATTCATAATGCTTCCCATGTTTAAGATTAACATTGTAATGATTGTTGGTAGAATTCCCGGTAAGTCAATATGCCAGATTCTTTGCCATCTCGTCGCACCATCAATTTGTGCTGCTTCATGGTAGGCAGGGTCAATTCCGGCAAGGGCAGCAGTATATAAAATACTGCCCCAGCCAAAACTTTTCCACACACCAGACCAAACATACGAATGACGGAATCCTGCTCCTGATGCAAACAAGTTTTCAGGGTATGCACCAGTAAGTGCTTCTCCTATAATTCCGTATAATCCAGTTCTACTGTCAAACAATTGGAACACGATACCAACCAGAACTACCGTAGAGATAAAGTGCGGTAAACACGCAATCGCTTGTGTTACTTTCTGAAAACGTTGGCTACGCAAACTATTTAGAGCAAGAGCGAATAAAACGGCAAGCGGAAAACTTGTTATTAAATTGTAAACAGATAGCACTAATGTGTTTATAAGTGTACGTTTAAAATTATAATTTTGAAAGAAGGTAATAAAATGTTCCAATCCAACCCATTCACTTCCCAAAATTCCTCGTCTGATACGGAAATCTTGGAATGCAATTACCAAACCACCCATTGGTAAGTATTTAAATACAAAAATATACAAAACAGGGAGAAACAAAAAAGCATATAATGGCCAATGCTTTCTTATATTCTGTAAAGTACTTTTTCTTTTTTTCATAATACTCCTCATTCTTTCCTACTTATGTGCTCTATCGTAAGCTGTTTGTACTACTTCCAAATATTCTTTGTATTGTAATTTTTCAAGTTCCTTAATATAGCTATCCCATTCAGCATCAATATCTTTTTTACCTGTCAAGAATGCTCCTGTGGATTCTTTTACATATTGATACATGTTGGCATATGTATCGCCCCATTCACTTTGCTCCTCTAAGGATAGTGGTCCAAAATCAAATACTTCTTTTGGTTGGTGTTCAATACAGTCAAGCGCTGATTGCACTGAAATTTCTTCCAGTTCTGCAAGTGTACGAATATTATCGTCTGCAGCTCCTGTCCATAATCCATATCCATTCATTAAACCACGGTCAAGAATGTATGGTCCTCCATAACGGTAGCTTTCATTTTGTCCAGGATTTTTTGTCCACCAGTTGATCATGTCATATGCATAGAATACAATTCCGGCTTCTTCTAAACTTGGAACAAATTCTTCTTCATCATAATCATCCTTGATGTCTTCCCAGTAATCCCAATCAACACCTTGTCCACCGAAACGTTGTGTAATACTCATTTCAGGGTTACACATGTAATCGCATACTAAGAATGCTGCAAGTGGATTTTCACAATCTGTTGTAATAACAGCACCTGCGTTTGCAACTGCCGGAATCTTACATGAATTGATTGTTCCATCTGGACCTTCTAATGCAGGAATACACGTATAGTTTCCTCTCGTTTCTAAGCTACTTCCATTGTAGATAAAGTATACGAAACTGAATAATTGAACTTCTTCTGCATGCCAGATTTTTCTAAATCCATCATTTGATTGCGTTAATGTTACGTCCGGAATCAATCCTTCATCAAAGAATTTCTTAATGTATTTTAATCCTTCTTTCCATTCATCTGTTGTAAATGCGTAGTTTACTTTACCATCTTCTACAATTCGCCACTCAGGATCATGGGCATAGATAAAACTGCTCATAAGGAAGTCAAACCATTCTCCTAAGGAGTTACCAGATAAACCAACTTCATCCGCTTTACCATTACCATTCATATCTTTAGCTACTACTAATTTACAATAGTTATAGTATTCTTCGATTGTAGTTGGAACTTCTAATCCCAGTGCATCAAGCCATGGTTGATAGATCCACATTTTTTGATATGATTCAGCGAAGATTTCATCGTTATAACTTGGTACAGCATAGATTTTTCCATCTGTATCTGTTAAATACGAAAGAAGGTCTACACCAGATCTTTCAATTCCTTCTCGAATATTTGCAGAACAGTTCTCGTCATTATAGAAATCTGAAAGTTCTACAAGAACATCTTCTTCTGCCCATGATTGCCATCCCCCGGCATCAAAGATGATATCCGGAAGCTCGTCTCCACCCGATACCATAAGATTCATTTTTGAATCGTAGTCAGCTGATGGCAATACCAAGAATGTAAGGTCTACACCAAATTCTTCTTCAATCTTTTTTGTCATAGCATTTGTTTCATAATCTTCAACTAACGAATCCCCTGGAATTGCGATAGTTAATTCCACGCCATCTGTTACTGATTTCGGATCGAACACCCCATCTACATAAGCTGCTTCAATCTCTTTTGCATACGCACCAGATTCTTTTCCTTCTTTAGAACCGCAACCTGTCAACACACCTGCAGTCATAATTCCGGCAAGTACTAATGCCACAAATCTTTTCATTGGCATTTTTGTTTTTATTTTTCGCATCATTTTCATGCACTCCCTTCTGTCATTTTTGACAAATCTCTTGGATTATGAGACCGAGAAATAGTCAAAACAACTATGTTTTTACTATAATTATAATTTTTTTCCTAATTCTCTACAATTGCATAGCCACTCTTTATATTGCATTTTCGCTTATTTTTGTATTATATCATTTTACATACAGCAATTATCTGGAATATATTTCCTAGAATAGAGAGTTTATTTCCTATCACATAAAAAAATACCAAGTCACAGGTTTTAACCTAGACTTAGCATTTTTTACATCATTATTCTTCTATCTTACGAAAACAAATCCCCGAAACATTCACATCTTCGATAAGATCATCTGAAAACCCGTTTTCTTTTGCCTTAATATTTAAGTTTTCCAATGTGAATTTAGATAATTTATATTGATCATCTGCTTTTTTTACAAAGAAATAACGATCACATTTGCAATTGCAGTTTCGAATCACAATATTATCAACATACGACATTGGTTGATCCGGACGATCTTTTAAATCATAAAACTGTGTCCAAGGATTAATGTTGATAAAATTGTTAACTTTACATTGTACATCCTCAATCGTAATATACTCATAATGCTGTGGTGTATCAGGTCGCATCTTCAACCACAAGAAGTTTCTCGCTCCATTAATCTTAATACGACGCATCAAAATATTACGATTATGTATGGATTCCGAGCCACAGGTCAAACATCCATGACAGTATCCATACTCGCAGTCTTCCACGATGACTCTTTCATTCAAACCGTTTTCCGGCATTTTATCTGCCCAAGGTCCTTTACCACCTTTTAGAACTACCGAATCATCATTTACTTCCATATAGCAATTTTTTATCAAGACATCTGAGCAGAAATCAATATCAAAAGCATCTGTGCTAGTTGCTTTTATAGGTGTTGCTGGCGAAAACACTTCACAATTTAAATATTTTACATGATCACTCTTATAAAAGTGATTTGTCCAATAATGAGAGTTTTGCAATCTAAGACCTGACACTAACACATCTGTGCAATTAGAAATGTATACAAGTCTTGGTCGTTGCTCGTCCTTATTCGTCCAGTTAGGATTCCATTTTCTTCGAAGCGCAAAAGAAACCCACGAGCGATAACCATTTCCATCAATTACACCTTCTCCAAACATGCGGAACCCCGTCACATTATCAACATTGATTAAGGCCGGGAAATACATACAGGTTTCTCCCTCCATACGTGTTTCGCACACAGGATAATCTCCTATAAAATCACTTCCTTTAATGGTAGCACCTTTTGACAAATATAAATGTACTCCTTGTTTAAAGAACAATGCACCTGTTAAAAACGTTCCTGATGGCACAACAATCACACCGCCACCTTCTTCTGCTATTCTATCAATCAATGCTTGGATTTCTTTTGTATAAACTTTCCCATCGTCAAAAATACCATAATGTGTAAGCACATACTTTTTTCCCATTTCCTCTAACACTGGTTCCTTAACATCATAAAACCAGTCTGCGATTGGTGTACCATCTGGAAATAATTCTAATTTTCTTTCTGTATTCATCTCAAGTATTTACTCCTCTTTTCCACTTCCTTTCCTATCATTATAATGTTCTTTCAAATCTTCTACAATTGCATATACACTCTTTGCGTTGCATTTTCGATTATTATCCTCTTTGTTTATTCCCTGTTCCAGCCCTACTTGACTGTTTCAGTCGATTCAGCGTCAGTTCTTTCTCTTTGTAAATCACCTTGGTTTCTTTTCCTTCTTCAAACAGATACACATGTTCCACAAAGTCCTTCTTCTGAAGTTTGATACCCTTAACCCCTACAGCTGTCTTTTTCATTTCTGAAATCTCACTACCATGGAAACGAAGGAAGTATCCACCCTCGGTCTGAATGACTACACTTTGTTTTGCATTGATTACCTGCACACTTAAAAGTTCATCTCCGTCTGCAAGCTTGGTCGCTGCAATGGTACGTTTTGCAACCATGAATTCATTTCCATCTACGATTTTCACCATACCATGTTTGGTGGCAAACAATAGTTTTCCAATGCGAAGCTGATTCTCATCGCAAATAAATACAATCTGTTCTTCTGAACTGCTGAAATTGGTCACGTTGTCAATCGGTGTACCTTTGCTACGGAAGTTTCCGTAAGGAAGGTCTAGGACCTTCGCCTGATGCATCTTTCCGGTGCTTGTAAAAATGCACACTTTTCCTGTGTTGAGACAGGATACCACGTACTTGCTTTCTGCATCTGCCGCATCCTTGTTTCTTTCATAAGTAGCCACATCGATGGTTCTTGTATAACCGAAACGATCCATAAGAAGCACTACTTCTTGTTCTTCGATTTTCTTTTCTTCAAACACTGCTTCTTCTGCATTTTCGATGACCGTGCGGCGCTCTCTGGTATATTCCGCTTTCACCTTTTCCAAATCATCTATAATCACATCTGCCATAGTCTCGTAATTATTTAAGATATCTTCGTACCTTGCAATGTTTTTCAGCGTTGTCTCATGTTCTAATTGAAGAGCCTCGATTTCAAGACCAATGAGTTTGTAGAGTCTCATCTCCAAGATTGCTTTTGCCTGATTTTCTGTAAAACGAAGCATAGAAGCCATTTTCTTGGAAATGTTGGATTTGAACTTAATGTTCTCCGTTATCCCATCTGTCAAACAAGCCTTTGCATCTTTGATGTTTTTACTTCCACGAAGAATCTCAATAATCAAATCGATAACATCACAGGCCTTTATCAAACCTTCTTGGATTTCTTTCTTATCCAATTCTTTTGCAAGAAGGGTTTTGTATTTTCTCGTTGCAAGTTCGAATTGGAAATCTACGTGATGCTCGATAATTCCCTTAAGTCCCAATGTCTCCGGCTTACCATCTGCCACAGCCAGCATATTCACACCAAAGGTATCTTCCAGACGGGTCTTTTTGTAGAGCATGTTCTTTAAGTTTTCCACATCTGCATCTTTCTTAAGCTCTAATACAATACGGATACCTTCTTTGGAAGACATGTTGGAAATATCCACGATATCTGTGGTCTTCTTAGCCTCCACCAAAGCAGCAACATCGTTTAAGAATTTTCCGATTCCCATACCAATCATGGTGTATGGAATCTCGGTAATCACAAGACGTTTTTTGCCGCCCTTCATATCTTCTACTTCTACTTTTCCGCGGAGTTTGATTTTACCCATGCCAGTTTCGTAGATATCCAAAAGTTCGTCTTTATTTACCACAATGCCGCCTGTTGGGAAATCTGGGCCTTTTACATATTGCATCAACTCTTTGGTTGTGATTTCATTATTCTTCATATAAGCAACAACTGCATCTACCACTTCACCCAAGTTGTGGGTTGGAATGCTGGTTGCCATACCTACGGCGATACCCTCTGCACCATTTACTAAAAGGTTAGGAATACGAACAGGCAGTACTTCTGGCTCTTTTTCTGTCTCATCAAAGTTTGGCACAAAATCAACCACGTTTTTATCCAAATCTTGAAGAAATACTTCCTGAGTAACCTTTGCAAGTCTTGCCTCTGTATAACGCATGGCTGCAGCACCATCTCCTTCGATGGAACCAAAGTTACCATGGCCGTCTACCATAATCATGCCCTTTTTGAAATCCTGAGCCATTACAACCAAGGATTCGTAAATGGAGCTGTCCCCGTGTGGGTGGTATTTACCCATGGTGTCACCAACAATACGGGCACATTTACGGTATGGTTTGTCATATTTGATGCCGAGTTCGCTCATATCGTAGAGCACTCTTCTTTGTACTGGTTTCAGTCCGTCACGCACATCAGGAAGGGCTCTTGCGATGATAACACTCATGGCATAGTCGATGTAAGATTTTTTCATTACATCAGAATATTCTGTTCTAATAATCTGCTCTGTCTGCAGTGTAAGTTGTCCTTTCATCTTTTGCCTCCTAAATATCTAACTCTGCTTCTCTTGCATTTTCATAAATAAATGCACGTCTCGGTGGAACCTCGCTTCCCATAAGCATCTCTGTTACGGAAGAAGCCATTCTCGCATCCTCAATCTCCACACGTTTCATAATACGTGTATCCGGATTCAGGGTTGTCTCCCAAAGCTGCTGGGCATCCATCTCTCCAAGACCTTTGTATCTCTGAAGGGTAAATGGACCTGTCTGGCGTTTTCTGTATTTTTCCAACGCCTTGTCGTCGTATAGATATTCCTCCTGACCATTCTTTGGCATGGCCTTGTAAAGTGGAGGCATAGCAATATATACATGTCCCTCATAAATGAGTTCCGGCATAAATCGATAAAATAAGGTCAATAGCAATGTGGAAATATGGGCACCGTCCACATCGGCATCGGCCATGATGATAATCTTGTCATAGCGAAGTTTGGAAATGTCAAAGTCATTTCCGTAACCTTCGGAAAATCCGCATCCAAATGCGTTAATCATAGTCTTAATCTCTGCATTTGCAAGGACTTTATCAATACTTGCTTTTTCTACATTCAAAATCTTACCGCGAATAGGTAAAATAGCCTGATACATACGGTTTCTGGCAGTCTTTGCCGAACCACCGGCAGAATCACCTTCCACGATGAAGATTTCGCATTTACTTGCATCCCTGCTTTCACAGTTGGCAAGTTTTCCATTGCTATCAAAAGAATATTTTTGTTTGGTTAATAAGTTTGTCTTTGCTTTTTCCTCTGTCTTACGAATCTTAGCCGCTCTTTCTGCACAAGAAAGCACTTTCTTAAGTGTTTCTAAGTTACGGTCAAAGTAGAGAACAATCTCATCACCGGTCACTTTACCAGTCGCCTTGGAAGCGTCAGGGTTGTCCAGTTTCGTCTTGGTCTGACCTTCAAATCTCGGGTCCGGGTGTTTAATGGAAACAATGGCAGTCATACCATTACGGATATCCGCACCGGTGAAATTGGCATCCTTATCCTTCAAAATTCCCAGTTCTCTTGCATACTGATTCATAACCGTGGTAAAGGTTGTCTTAAATCCGGTCAGATGAGTACCACCTTCCGCATTATAAATGTTATTACAGAATCCAAGGACATTTTCATGGAATTCGTTGATGTATTGCATAACCACTTCCACTTCAATGCCGTCTGCTGCACCTTTAAAATAAATCGGTTCATGAATCACTTCGTTTTTCTGATTTAAATCGCGAATAAAACCAATTAATCCTTCTTCTTCGTGATATTCTATATGTTCTACTTCCGCACCACGTCTGTCTTCGAAAATAATAGTAAGTGCAGGATTTAGGTATGCTGTCTCATGGAGACGGCTCTTGATTTCCTCTGCTTTGAATTTTGTCTTTTCAAAAATGGTATCGTCTGGCAAAAAGTTAACTTCTGTACCGGTCTTTTTTGTCTTCCCGATAATCGGCAGAAGGCCATTTTCCAACTTCACAACCGGAATACCTCTTTCATAACGGTCGTGGTGAATACCGCCTTCCCTGCTAATCTTAACATCCATATAAGTAGATAAAGCATTAACTACTGAAGAGCCTACACCGTGAAGACCACCGCTTGTCTTATAAGAAGAGTCGTCGAATTTTCCACCTGCATGCAAGGTTGTATAAACCACACGGGCAGCTGGAATTCCTTTTTGATGCATGCCAACCGGAACCCCTCGACCATTATCAATAATGGTTGCCGATCCATCCTTTTCTAAATACACTTCAATCGTATCACAATAGCCTGCCAAATGTTCGTCCACCGCATTGTCTACAATCTCATATACCAAATGGTTTAACCCCTTTGTGGAAACGCTCCCAATATACATCCCCGGTCTCATACGGACCGCTTCCAACCCCTCCAATACAGCAATACTGTCTGCATCATATGTATTTCGTTTTGCCATTTGTCTCAAAACCTCTCTTTATCTTTTTCCGTTCTGTGCATATACACACTTTTCCTTATACCTTTCTATACTAACACAAAGTTATCTTCGTTTCAAATCAAAAATCAACATTTAGTTGTTTTTTCATTGAACTAATACCTTATTTAGTATATTTGCCAGTAAATCCATGGCATTTCTCATCTCCTCAACCGTATTAGTCTGAGCACCCGCCTCAATAAGCAGGGATTTTGGCATCATATGAAGACTATAACGATATCCTTTCAGATAAATCCTCCTTGCAAGGCCGGGATACATGCTTTCCGAGGCCAGTTGCATTTGCAACGAAAAAGATAAGTTGTCTTGGATATACGGATTATAAAGATATGCAATATCTCCATTGGTTTTTGTCCTACTCAGTCCATTAAAAAACATAATTTTTGCAGTCTGCTTGCCATTAATCTCAGTCACCAAATGCTTATCCTCCGCAATCCCGTCCCTGTGCAAATCGATTACAACTTCTATGCTAGGATTTTCATTTAATATTTCCCGCACACCAATCTCCGACAATTCATAGGCTTTGCTTCGGTCTAATTTCCCGTTAATCAAATCATATACACCATCGTGGTGCATGGTTTCTATGCCTAGAGTGTTTAATTTCTCTGCCAAATATTTTCCCATTCCCACAATACTCGTACTAGCATCACCTGCTGTAGAATCTACAAATGCTTCCTGGGAATGAGTATGAAAAATCAGGACCTTTGGTCCTTTTGTTTTCGTATCAATATGCATGTCTTTTGCCAGGAGCTCATCTACATTTAACTGTTCCGGTCCAATGGTGGTAGTGCTATCCACTGTGTATAGTTTACTGAGCAGGTAATTAAAGTCACGAAGTTTATCTATTGACAAATCTGTGGATAACACATTTGCATTCACTTGTTCAGATGGTACCTGCTCCTCTGTCTGGCCTTCTAACAAATCTTCACTCATTCGCTCTGAATCCTTGGCCTGCATTTCCAATAACATTTCATAGGTGAGAGAATCCTCGGTCACAGTAATTTTCGGACTATGATCTGAGACATAATCACTTAAGGGAAAGAATACATTTACATGCTGTTTTATCCAATTTTCTTCGTACTTCTCATCTCCCCGCACAGAATAATGTATTCCGGTAAGAAATGATTTCTCTGCCGTTTTTGCCACCTGTTTTCGAAAGCCTGCCTGCCAGTCTTCTATCATTCTTCTACTATTTTGAAACATCCCATAGATACCTAATATGAAAACAATGATTCCTAACAAAAGGCGTACCGTCTTTTTGTCCAACCCCATCACTCCGGTTCTCAAAAGTTCATTTAACTTTAACAATATATGTGGTTTTCTTATAAAACATTCTTGGAAAAGAGCAGATTTAATGCTTCTGATATTAGATTTCCAAGCCTTTTAATCGTTTCATCAATATCCTTGGGTGTTACAAACATTCCATGCAAATGGGGAGCAATCAGACTGTCAAATGCTTTATATTTTTCTTCTGGTTCCCAACCTTCCATCATGCTCTCCATAGTATCTCGAACAATGGTAGAGGCTGCCACAACTGTTGGAATTCCCACAGCCAGCACTGGGATTCCCAAGGTTTCTTTCGTAATGCCCTCTCTATGATTTCCGACTCCCGAACCTGGATTAATACCCGTATCTGCAATCTGAATGGTTCGATTAAGACGCTTGGTATTACGAGCAGCCAATGCATCAATTGCAATTACAAAATCCGGCTTAATCTCATTTACAATTCCTTTGATAATTTCAGCACTCTCCATACCGGTCTGTGCCATTACCCCTGGCGCAATCGCACTAACCATATGAGCCTCTTTTTCATCCATAGCATACTTGCCATATTCCTTGATAATATGCCTGGTCACATACAACTCCTCCACTACATGCGGTCCCAATGCATCCGGAGTCACATCCCTGTTTCCAAGTCCCACTACCAAAGCGGTATAATCCTGTTTCTCTAATTGCAACAGCTCCCCAAGATACCCTGCCAATTCTTCTGCTATTTCTGTCTGATATTCTTCATCAGGCACTGCCATATTTGGTGCTTCCATGGTGATATATGTGCCCACAGGTTTCCGCATAGTCTTAGCACCATTTTCTGTTAGAATCTTTACGGTTGTAATCTGAATTTCCTTCTCCTGATTATAAACCTCGTCCACACTTACTCCGGAAATTTCCACATTATCCGACTCAAAACGCTCTTTATCCTCTAATGCCAAATCCGTATGAATATTGTAATCTTCTAACATATCCTTTTGTTTCCTTTCTTTTCTTACTGCTGTATCAATGCTATCAGTAGTTTTTACAAAAAAAGGAGAAATATGTATTGACAATTTGAAATTGTTCTATTAAAATGTACGAGTGTGCATCAATAGGACGTTCCGTGTCCGGGTCTATTGATGAAAACAATTGGTAATGAAATCTGATCACGTAAATGGAGGTGTTTACATTGGCTAACATTAAATCTGCTAAAAAAAGAATTTTAGTGAACGAAACAAAAGCTGCTAGAAATAAAGCAATCAAGTCTAGAGTAAAAACAGCTATGAAGAAAGTTGAAGCTGCTGTTGCTGCTAACGACAAAGCTCTTGCTACAGAGACTTTAAAGGCTGCTATCGCTGAAATCAACAAAGCTGGAAGCAAAGGTGTTTATCACAAAAACACATGTGCAAGAAAAGTTTCTCGTTTAACAAAGCTTGTGAATGCTCTTGCTTAATTTTTAAACATATAAAAACAAAGACAACCTACCGTCATGGGTTGTCTTTTTTGTTACATAAAAGCAGGCTCTACAGAACCTGCTTTTCTATTTTCTTTTTATAAATCCTATCACTGCTTTCATAATGAATGCAAGCAGCACCAAAACAAACCAGATTAAGGATAGCAGCATAATTACAACAGCAACCGTATTACCATTATCTATACTTCCAAATAGTTTACCATATAAATCAAACATAATAACAATGAACTGTGATAATGCAATCATGATTGCTATGGCTCCTTGAACAACAAAGGTAGACTGCCTCTCTCTAAGTTTTTTGTATATTAAAAATACAACGAAAGCAAGCGCTACCAGAGTAGGGATTCCTACGAATATACTATTTCCCCTTAAAACCGGTCTAAGACCACGAAGGCCTGCAAAAAGTCCAGCAAAGATTCCACCATAGACTCCAGCATTCACCGGCTTTTTCATGCCAGCCTTCTGATCAAGTATCTGATATAAGCGGAGTCCTACTTCACTTAATTCCGTCAAATCACGTCCCCTCATGCGATAAAATTCAATAATGTAATCATATACGGATTTCTTTAATTTGGAATCTTCTAACGCATCACACAATTTATGTAGAAAATCTGCTCTTCTAATAATTGGTTGATATTTATTATCTTCAAAGAATGTCTTGTACGCTTTCACATCATTCTTATATTTCGGCGAAACAAGGACTTTCAATTCTGCAACAGCCTCTAACACCAATTCATGGAGTCTTTGCTGTTCCTCCCATTCTGCCCTGGCCTCGGCTTCTTCAAATGCGTAAACCGGTTCTTCCACCTTCACAGATTCTGCTTTAATACGTTCAAAATCGTATTCCTGCATTTCTTCTACCAACGGATTGCCTGACTCTTGTGGCTGCTGGTTCTCCACCACGACTTCTTCAAAACGAAACTCTGGTTGCTTTGATCTTTCCTCCTGTTCATCCCACTCAGAATAGGTGGTCTTTGTAGTTTGAGCTCGTCTTCCCCTTGCAAGTGTTGCATATGCATCATGAATCTTTTGAAATTCTTCCGGATGTTCTTCTGGATGATACTTCTTTGATAGCGTTGCATAAGCTTCCTTAACTTCCTCTGGCGAAGCACCTGGTTCTAACCCTAACACCTTATATGCCGTTAGCTGGTCCATATTACGCCACCTTCTTTCTCATCCTGCTCTTCCTCATCACGTTCCTCTTCGTCCTCTTCCTCATATTCTTCAAAAATCATTTCCTTGGCAAATGGATCGTAGCCTTCTATTTGCTCCATCACTTGTTCTAAAAACCTCCGATATTTTGCAATTCTACGAGAATTTTGTTGTTCTAAAAGCATCTCAAAATTACGGATATAATACTGAATATGCTCGCGCATATATGTTGGTGCTTCTTCAAAAAGGGCTTTCAGTTTTTCCAAGAGCAGGATATTCTCTGAAATTTCTTTCGGATGTACCTTCAGTTTCTGCAATTCCTGTATCTTGTGCTGAATCTCCTTTTCACTCATATTTTGTGAAATGACCTTGGTGACAGTCTGCCCCGTAGAAGTCACCTTCACATCTACGATTAAAATGCCATTGATGTCATAGGTGAAACGCACATCCGCTGATTCCTCTCCTTTTTTACGTTTTGGAACCGACAAAGACAACTCTGCTAATTTCAGATTATCTTCCGCATATGGATGCTCTCCTTGTAAGATTTCAAAACGAAGCGTAGTCTGATTGTCGTTAGCAGTATAAAACCGCTTCGTGCGCGAACATGGTAAAACCGTGTTTCGCTCAATAATTGGCGACATATAATCATGATTCGGATCTGCATGATTTATAACATTTGTTCCAAGGGTAAACGGACAGATGTCCGTAAGCACATAATCCTTAATCTCTTCGTTCCGTTCTTTCACTGCACAAATCAGCCCAAGCCCCTCAGCAATCATCAAATCACTGTTGCTGACTACGATAGGAAGATTGCGGAAAATATGTTGTAAATAGGATTGAATCAGAGGCATCTTACTCGAACCGCCAACCATGACAACCGTATTCAAATCTTTAACCGACAAATCTCCGTCTCGAAGAGCACGAGAAAGGACTCCCTTAATTCGTCCAAGAAGTGATGCACTTTCATCTAATAAACGCTGATTTGTATAAACACTCTGATAAGTTGTTCCATCCAGGCTGAGTGTCATCGTCGCAGTTTCATCCTCTGTCAATTTGCGTTTACAAGCCTCTGCCTGTCTGAGCAAAATCGCATACACCTTTGGGGTGACAGTGTGCTTCGAGAGATGATGTTCTTTTAGAAAGCTTTGCGCCATAATTTCATGGAAATCATCACCGCCAAGATGATTATCCCCTGCTACCGAAATAATTTCTATCATCGTATCAAAGCATTCTACTACAGATACATCCAGTGTCCCACCACCAAAGTCAAAGATTAAAAAAAGCTGCTCTTTGCTGGTGTCCATGTATGAAGCCATTGCCGCCGCACTCGGCTCGTTAATAATACGATTCACAATCACACCTGCTAGTGCACCTGCCTGCTTTGTGGCCACACGTTGCTTATCGTGAAAATAGGCTGGCACAGAGATTACCACTTCCTCGATTTCTTCTTGCAAGTACTCCTTCGCATCCTCCACAATGGAGCGAATCACAAAAC
>JAZQBW010000064.1:0-5434 GCA_045545895.1 Faecalimonas sp. | reverse complement strand
TATTCTGCACCGCTTCCAAGAACGTTGACCAAGTTAAGTCCAATCGAAGTGTCCAAACCTTCTAGCTTCAATCCAGAGCGTAAGGCTTGGGATATTTACGTGAAAGTAGATGGTGCGATTCCGGGCGGACACGATTACGAGTACAAGACATTGATTTACGAGGTAAATGGTAAATCTTATGAAACCAGCGTATACCGCGTAGAGGACAAACTTGTATTCTTCGTTCCTGAAACAGTGGTTCCGAAGGATGCAGTGGATGGCACAGCCATTACATTGAAGGCAGGAGTTGCTTGCGATAATTATGGAATTTATGATATTGAACTGACAAAAGATTGTACGGCTTATGTATACCGCAAAGCCATATCAGGTATCAAGCCAACGGATAATACACCGTTTATGGGAATTACCATTCCTGGTTTGATTCGTACATGGTCATTCAATGAAGAGATTAAAGAATGGCAGTTATTCTTTATCGTAGAAGAAAAATTTGATGTGGAAGATGGTACTCCATATTATGATTTACCAGTGAAATTAAATGGTAAATCTTACGAGGAAATCAACGTGTTCCGTTCTGGAGAATGCTTATATATCTCTATACCGGAAAGCGTACTTCCTAGAAATACAAAATCCGCATCCTTAACCATTGCCAAAGGTGCAAAAGCAGTTGCTAATGCAGGATGGAACGGTATCCGCTTGAACAATGAAGTAAAAGCTTATATGTTTGACGGTGTATGGAATAATATTGAGTTTAAAGAAGCTGAAGTAACAGATTTGACCATTAAGCATATGAATTTCTGCAGCTACAATTCGGATATTTCACGTTGGGATATCTATGTAAATGTGGATAAAGAGATTCCGGGAACAGCGTGGTTTGAGTATTTTGAAGGCTTGACTGCATATCTGAATGGAAAAGAATTTACAACTTATGCAAACAAGGCGGAAAGCGAAAATAATCGTCTGTTATATATCTCTTTGTCTGAGGACGTGTTTGGTAAGTTTAAAGATGGTGATATTCTTTATATTCCTGGTGATGTTATCTGGAGTTGCGGCGGTTATAAGATTAACAATACACGTGATTTCTATTTGCAGTATTTGAATGGTACCTGGATGGAATACTATGAATCGGATGTAGAAGCTCCTGAGGAACTCGGTTCTGTATGGGAGAAGTTCAGAATCGACGGATATATTCCGGTACAGGAAGAAGATGGTATCATGTTTACAAACGTGGAACCGAACAACATGATGAAATCTGTGGAAGATATGAAGGATGTGACCTTCTCGTTCGAGACAAAGAAGATGATGCCGATGAACGAAGAACTTCCAACCAACAGTTTTGTGCTTCGTGGTAAACCAATTGCTGAAGGTATGGATGTAAGTGAAACAGCATTGTATGGATACAATATTTCCTTCAGTTATATTGAATTGACGGAAAGCAATATGCCAAACAATCCAGAACTTTGGGGCACTCATAGTCAGCAAGTCGAGGTTTGGAAAAATGGTATTAACTACAACTTGTTAGACCAGTATCGTATGACATACAATTGGCAGAAGACCAATCATCCGTTCTTCAAGTACGATGAAACTTACAAATACACCGTATCTATCTATAACGTAGAAGAAGATGTGTGTGTAATTGAAGTATATTGTAATGAAGAACTTGTTATGCGTGTAGTAGACCATGCGTCAGATGATCCGCTGGATCCGGCACGTAATGCAGGGGAATTCAGAATTTACTCAGCTTGCCCACAATATTTCTACGCTCCGGAAGTAGAATTAGACACATTGGAAGCAAGTGCAACAGAATGTTATCTTGGCGAACAGGTTCGTGTATCTGCAACTTACCCTGCAGTGTTAGAAGGTGCAGAGTATAGTTTAGAGGGCGAAAGCGAAGGCGTTACTTTGAAAGATGGTGTATTCTCAGCAACGAAGGTGGGAACATACACAGTAAGAGGCTCTTATAATGGCGAGGATAAGGGTACGGTTCAAATTAAGGTAACAGAAAAGCCACAGGAAGAGAATGTGGCAGAAGAGACTGGCACATTCCCAATTGTTCCGGTAGCAGTTGGCGGTGGCGCAGCACTTATATTGGCAGCTACACTGGTAATTGTCTTCTTAAAAAAGAAAAAGAATACACTAGCCGAGTAAGTAGCTAGAAAAACAAATTAGGGGATGCATTTGGCGTCCCCTTTTGTTAGAATGAACATAAAAAAGGAGAAAAATATATGAAAAAACTTCACTTAGTATGTAATTCTCATTTGGATCCGGTGTGGCAATGGGATTGGGATGAAGGGGCTTCGGCGGCTCTTGCAACTTTTTATAGTGCAGTTCGTCTTGCAAAGAAGTATGATTACATATTTTGCCATAACGAGGTCATCCTTTATGAGTATATAGAACGATTTGACCCAGCTTTATTTGAGGAGATTACAAGGCTTGTAAAAGAGGGAAAATGGCATATTATGGGAGGTTGGTATGACCAACCGGACTGTCTTGTGCCATCTGGAGAATCTTTTATTCGCCAAATTAGTTTGGGAAGAGAATATTTTGAGGAAAAATTCAATACTTATCCAAAAACTGGAATTAATTTTGACGCATTTGGACATACGAGAGGACTACCTCAGATTTTGAAGAAATGTGGCTTTGAATCCTATTTATTCTGTCGTCCACTCAATTGGTTTACTTGGCTTAAGGAACTTCCACATGGTCCATTTTTATGGGAAGGATACGATGGAAGCAAGATTAAAGCACTGCGCCAGGAAGATTTGGATATTTATTGCAGTCAGCCAGGTCAGGCAAAGCAGGATATTATCCGCAAAGCAGAAGTATACGAAAATGACAAAGAAGATGACGTGATTATTCTTTGGGGTGTTGGGAATCACGGAGGCGTGAATTCGGAGAAGGATTTGAACGATATTATGAGCCTGATGGATGAAAAGAAGGGGACTTGGGAGATTGTACATTCTACTCCGGATGATTATTTTAACGCGGTTACTCCAACCCAGGATTTTTCAGAGGAAATTATTGCTTTTATAAAATCTTATTCTTCTGTGAATGCCATTAAGCAGGTACATGACCGACTGGAAAATGTCTTATACCGCGCGGAGCGTTTCTTATCTATGCTTGGAATTGCAGGCATATACAAATACAATAAAGACGTATTTAAAGATGCAGAGCGTACTCTTTGCCAGATTGAATTTCACGATGTACTTTCCGGTACGTCTATCAAGACAGGTACGGATTCTTCTATCGCAAAAGCATTGGCAGCAATACAGCAGGTAAATGGAGAATTTTACAATGGATTCTTCCGATTTAGTGCCATGCTGCCAAAGGCAAAAGATGGTGATGATTGTTTTGTAGTTTTAAATCCACATCCATATGAAGTAACGACTGTAGTGGAAACGGAATTATTTGAACCAAAACCGGGTAGTTATGCGTTACATATGTATGATGCCAGTGGGAAACCAGTGGATGCCCAAATCATCTTGGAAGAATCTATCATCAATATGTCTCGTAGAAAGCGTTTGATTTATAAGTATACCTATCCGGCAATGTCGGTTACGCAATTTGGCATCCATACAGAAACAGTTGAAAATGAGTCTCCTCGCTATGCAGGAGACACTTCTACGGAAGATATTATTTTGAAAGATGGGTTTAAACAGGTAAAAATCAGCAGAAGCACCGGACTTATTGAAAGCTATATTCAGGATGGGGTAGAATATGCATCCGCAGGTTTGTTTCATCCGATTATGTTTGATGACAATGAAGATCCTTGGGGCTGGAGAATGAATAAACTTGGTAGTAATCATCGTGCTATGCCACTGGATACAACGGGCAGCGGATTGTTTGAAGGTCTAAAGGGAGTCACTATTTTGGAGGATGGACCGGTACTGACTCAAGTGGAAGCATTGTTTAGTCGAGGGGAATCCCATGTGGTTATGAACTATAAGTTTTATCATAACCTGCCATACATGGATGTGAATGCCCATGTTATCTGGAATAGTAAGGGTAAGGGATTAAAGATGCAATTACCACTGAACGGAAAACGTGGATTTTTTACACAGGCAGCATATGGAACCCAATATAATAAGAATGATGGGGATGAAAAACCAGGCAACCGCTTTGTAGGAGTGGAACATGGGGAAAAAGCCTTTGTGGTCTACAACCGTAGTGGAATACATTCTTACTCTATGAAAGGGAAAGAGCTTTACATAACCTTGCTCAATGGTTCTGCTTATTGCGCTCATCCAACGGATGAGGGTGTCCCGCTTATCGTGGATGAAACGCGCTACACGGGATTTATCGAAATCGGAACTCACGATTTCGCATTTCGTATTGGCGCAAATCAGGTCTGCGAGTGTGAAAAGAATGCGCAGGAATTCAATCAACCACTGTACAGTGTGCTGACCTTCCCGCACGGTAAGGGAAATGCTCCGAAAGAGTTGGTAATGGTTTCTAATGAAAATGTTGTAATCACTGCATTTAAACAAAGAAAGAATGGAACCTATCTTGTGAGATTACATAACAATTATAGATTAGGTACAACCACAACTATGGAGATAAATGGTATTTCAAAGGAAGTAAAATTAAAGAAATATGAATTTAAGACCTTTATCTATAATGGAAAAACCATACGTGAATCGAAAGATGCAGGCATTTACTAATTGTGGAAGGAATGGATAAAATGTTATTAGTAGAGATTGTAAGTAATCAGATTCATTTTGTTATCGATCAGGATTATGATGGACGTGCCAGGTTGATCCATTTTTCAACAAAGCCATTTAACAGAGAAAATTATAAAACGGAGTATTACAGTCATTTTCATACACTGCTAGAACTCCATATGCTAGGTTCTGATACCAACGACCATCATGCGTCCAGACATACCATGACCAGCCCGGCTTTTGAGATGGGATATGTATCTCACGAACTTGAAAAGGTAGAAGGTGGACAGGTATTAAAGGTATTTTTGACGGATGGAAAGACAAATGTGTGCATGAACTATCGAT
The DNA here is from genome assembly GCA_045545895.1 of Faecalimonas sp. GTDB lineage: Bacteria > Bacillota > Clostridia > Lachnospirales > Lachnospiraceae > Faecalimonas. The sequence continues at coordinate 431 of JAZQBW010000064.1, read as the reverse complement.
TCTATGATAATGCTTCTGTGGTGCGTTCCTTTGCAGAAGTGACTAATGTGTCGGAGGAAGCACAGACCATTGATTACCTATCTTCTTTTAAGTTTGCAGGGATAGCTCGTGAAAATGCGCATTGGGACAGAGATACTTATATTTCTATTCCACACAGTGGCTGCCACGGGGAACTTCAGTGGAGAAGAAACAGTGCTTATCAATTAGGGCTGACAAAGTATGATCTAGGATGTACGCGGAAGTTGTCTTGGAGTCAGACAGGTACTTGGTCCAGCTCAGAGCAGGCGCCGGTAGGTGTGTGTGAGAATCCGGCAGGAGGCGAAGCTTTTTGCTGGCAAATTGAAAATAATGGTTCATGGTATTGTGAGGTTGGAAACGCACAGGTAGGTGAGGGCTTGTATGTTCAGCTCTGTGGACCGGATTATGAGCAC
>JAZQBW010000063.1:0-3142 GCA_045545895.1 Faecalimonas sp. | reverse complement strand
ATCATTTGGTTTGAAGCCTTGTTTTTTGCGTAATACTTGTTTATACTAAGATTATTATAAAAAGTAGGTGAAAAATATGTTTGCAGATAGAGCTAAGATTTATATTCGTTCTGGAAAAGGCGGCGATGGACATGCCAGCTTTCGAAGAGAACTTTATGTACCAAATGGAGGTCCGGACGGTGGAGATGGCGGACGCGGAGGAGATGTTATCTTTGAAGTAGACGAAGGATTGAATACACTTGTTGACTATCGTCATAAAAGAAAATATTGTGCAAAAGATGGTGAGCAAGGTGGAAAAAGAAGATGTCATGGAAAAGATGCGGAAGATATCGTTTTACGTGTACCAGAAGGAACTGTTATCAAAGAAGCCGAGACCGGGAAAGTTATTGCGGATATGTCCGGTGAAAATCGCAGACAGATTATTTTAAAAGGTGGAAAAGGCGGACTTGGTAATCAGCATTTTGCAACATCAACTATGCAGGTTCCCAAATATGCCCAGCCAGGACAGCCTGCACAGGAATTAAATGTGTTATTAGAGCTAAAGGTAATTGCAGATGTGGGCCTTGTAGGATTTCCGAACGTAGGAAAATCTACTTTACTATCACGTGTGACAAATGCGAATCCAAAGATTGCTAACTATCATTTTACAACCATTAATCCGAACCTTGGTGTGGTTGATTTGGAAGGAACAGATGGTTTTGTTATTGCAGATATTCCTGGACTAATCGAAGGTGCGTCAGAAGGTGTGGGATTAGGACATGAATTTTTACGCCATATTGAACGTACGAAGATGATGATCCATGTGGTAGATGCAGCTTCTTCAGAGGGACGTGATCCAATTGATGATATTTACAAGATTAACGCAGAATTAGAAGCATACAATCCGGAAATTGCAAAGCGTCCGCAGGTAATTGCTGCAAACAAAACGGACTTGATTTATGTAGAAGATGAAGATCCGGTAGAGAAGATTCGTGCAGAATTTGAACCACAAGGAATCAAGGTTTTTGCTATCTCCGGAGTCTCCGGTGAAGGAATCAAAGAGTTGTTGTATTATGTCAATGACCAATTAAAAACCTTAGACCAAAAGACCATTGTGTTTGAACAGGAATACTTCCCAGAAGAAGAATTAATTCATGAAGATTTACCATACACAGTGGAAGTAGAAGATGGTATCTATGTGGTAGAAGGTCCTAAGATTGAAAAAATGCTTGGATACACCAATTTGGATTCCGAAAAAGGATTTGCTTTCTTCCAAAAATTCTTAAAAGACAGTGGTATTCTGGAAGATTTGGAACAAGCCGGCATTGAAGAAGGCGATACAGTGCGTATGTATGGCTTACAATTTGATTATTATAAATAAAAGGAGAACAAAGGATGACTTCAAAACAAAGAGCTTATTTAAAAAGTCTTGCAATGGTAATGGATCCAATTTTTCAAATCGGAAAATCTAGTATGACTCCGGAATTGACCAGTGCAATTGCTGAAGCCTTAGAGGCGCGTGAACTGATTAAGATTAATGTGCTTCAAAACTGTATGGATGACCCGAAAGAAATTGCTCAGAGCCTGGCTGAACGTACACGTTCCCAAGTGGTACAAGTAATCGGGAAAAAGATTGTCCTATATAAGGAAGGAAAAGACGACAAAAAGAAGATTATTTTACCATAATTTATATTATTATGAGGTGTATGTATGAAGATTGGAATCATGGGCGGAACATTTGACCCAATTCATAATGGACACTTAATGCTAGGCGAATATGCTTATCAAGAATTTCAGTTGGATGAGGTTTGGTTTATGCCGAATGGAAATCCGCCACATAAGTCCAATGATACAATTGAATCACAGACAAAAAATCGTGTTGAGATGGTGCGAAGAGCGATTGCAGGAAAAGAGTATTTTTCTCTGCAGCTTTATGAGACAAAGAATAAGGAAGTAAATTATTCTTACAAGACAATGGAGCATTTTAAAAGGGCTTATCCGGAATACACCTTTTATTTTATTATTGGTGCAGACTCCTTGTTTTCCATTGAAAAGTGGGTTCATCCGGAAATCCTTTTACGTGATTGTATTGTTTTGGCAGCATATCGTGATGATACAGGGACAGACGAGATGCTTTCTCAAATTCAATATTTAAACGATAAATATGGTGCGGATATTCGCCTATTAAACACACCGAACGTAGACATTTCTTCCAGTGATATTCGAGAGAGAATAAAAGATGGATTGTCCATCCGTAAGATGGTACCGGAAGCAGTGTTTGACTACATTGAAGAAAATCAATTGTTTAGGGATAATTAAGATGAATCAAACAAGGATTAATAAGCTAAAAAAAAGAATAAAGCATCACTTGGATAAGGAGCGCTTCGAACATACACTAGGCGTCATGTACACAGCAGGAGCACTTGCTATGCGCTATGAAGTTGACATTGAGAAAGCAATGATTGCCGGCGTGTTACACGACTGCGCAAAGTGTCTTTCCTCAGATAAAAAAATTAAGCTATGTGAAACATATGGCCTGGAGATTTCGGATTCAGAGAGGAAAAATCCAGGATTATTACATGCAAAATTAGGTGCATATCTTGCAAACGTCAAATATGATATAGATGATGCTTTTATTCTGGATGCAATCACATATCATACAACCGGAAGACCAAATATGACACTTTTGGATAAGATTCTTTATATTGCTGATTACATAGAACCAAATCGAGCATCAGCGCCAAATTTAGCTCAGGTTCGTAAATTGGCATTCGAAGATATTGATGAATGTCTATATGTGATTTTGAAAGATTCTCTAGAGTATTTAAAAACAAAAAGCGAAGTTATTGATCCAATGACAGAGCAAACTTATCTGTATTACAGAGAGCATTTACAGAAATGATAGGACGATAGCTGAAAAGTTAAGAAAAGGAGTAAAAAAGATGGAACAATCAAAATTAATGACAAAATTAGCTTGTAAAGCATTAGATGATAAAAAGGGTGAAGATATCAAAGTGATTGATATTTCCCAAATCTCTGTTCTGGCTGATTATTTTGTTATTGCAAACGGTACCAATGACAGTCAGGTAAGAGCCTTGGTAGAGGCTGTGGAAGAGGAACTTGATAAAGCAGGTTTTGAGGTAAAACAGCGTGAAGGATATGG
>JAZQBW010000062.1:0-25087 GCA_045545895.1 Faecalimonas sp. | reverse complement strand
CCATTTGAATTCATACCTTGGATATTGGGGCAATGTGCAACTGTAAAAGAAGCGAGGACTCTTTTAGAAAGAGTAAATTTGCTAGATGAGAATTACAGCGAGGACCTTCCTCTTTCTCCTCTTCATTGGATAATTTCAGATCGAGAGCGTTCTATCACTGTAGAATCCGTAAAAGACGAGCTGAAAATATATGAGAATCCTGTAGGCGTTTTAACCAACAATCCCACCTTTGATATACAGCTATTTTATCTCAACAATTATATGAACTTGTCCACCAAAAAACCTGAAAACTGCTTTTCAGACAAAGTGAAGTTAGCGCGATATAGCAATGGGATGGGGGCTCTTGGCATGCCTGGAGATTGGTCTTCTCAGTCTCGTTTTGTAAAGGCTACATTCACAAAATTAAATTCTGTATGTGGTGATTCCGAATCAGAAAGTGTTAGCCAGTTTTTTCATATACTGGGCTGCGTAGAACACCAGCGCGGCTGCGTGAATATGGGCAACAATTTGTATGAGATTACGCTGTATTCCAGTTGCTGTAATACAGATAAGGGAATTTATTATTATCGAACTTATGAAAATAGCCAGATTACGGCAGTTCAGATGTTTCGAGAAGATTTGGATGGGGACAAGGTAATTACTTACCCATTGATAAAAGAGCAACAAATAAAGTGGCAGAATGAATCTCTGCCACTTGTATTTTAACTAATAAACAACTCGTTGCTGTAGCAGGCACACTGTTTCCACATGTGTGGTAGTTACAATAAAGATGTATTAAATAATATTATCTGCTCCTAACAGCAGATTGTCAATTACCGGATGAATCATTGTTGTGTTTTCAATCTTATTAATGGCACAGAGTTTTTTACCTGCATCCTTACTGGATGCTCCGCAATGATACGCTTGCTCTGTAGGCATCCCATAATCTAGAATAATCAATCTGTCATGGCAATCGGGATTGGATTTTATACGAAGTGGTGGATATTGATTGATAAAGTCATTTACCACTGCTGTCGTCAAAAAGCCCTTTCTTCCATGTCCGTTTTCGGTAAATAGAATAACTTCAACACCGTGTTTCTTCTGTGATAAAAGTTGTAATGTTTTGGTATTCACGTAATCATCTACAACATAAATGCTTGTATTTGCTTGTTGATAAACATCTATGTATGCTGCATCTGCCTCAAACTTTTGCCCTTTATAGATGACAAAAGTTTTGAAATCTTTATCTGATACAAAATTTTTATTGAGCGTGTCAATGCTTTTTTGAATTTCTTCCATATTATTTTCTGACTTCTTTTTCCAATCGGTAATTCCTGCAACTTGTACAGATATCTCCGATACTTTTGCCGTTACAAGGCGCATTTCTGATTGCGTAACAAACTGGTGATTCTGTTTAATGTAATGACGCATTTCCCGAAAAGCACGCATAATAAATATACTTTGTTGCTCTGCAAGTTTTCCTTTTAAAACAGTAGCAAGCATATATATTCCTTGCTCGGTAAATGCGTATGGCATTTTCTTTATATTGGTACCTCTTTTATCCCCCTTTTCATTCAAAGTCACAATTTGTGACTTTGAATACTCTTCTGGCACTTCTTCTTTATTAAGTTGAAACATAAAATCCTCTGGGAATCTATCAATATTTCTTTTCACCTGCTGATTTAATGCTTTAACTTCATATCCATAAATCTCCGCCAAATCATAATCAAGCATGACTTGCTGTCCTCTTATGAGATAAACTCGATTGTATATATTATCTCCAATCATTAACTGTGTATTTTCTCCCATACTCTTCCTCCTTGCTTTACTTTCCAATTTGATGCACTAAAAGCTTATATAGCGCTTCCGGTGTTCCCATATCGACAATACCATTACCATCCGTAACACACCCGGGTTCGTAATCTCTACCATAATCCAACTCATAAATAAAGTAAGAAATATCTTCTCCTTCATCTCTCATTATTTTCTGAAGTAAATTTACTACAATTGGTTCATGGGAAATCTGTAAACTGGCAGCATTGCAAAAATCACACTCTACATTTTCACGGCTCTCTCTAAACAAAGTGTCCACCTTGTCTACCAAGTCGCTTGATTCGCGAAGTCTGTTAATAATATCTACAAATTCTTCCTTAGTAATTAATACTTGATTATAATTCTTTTTACACATAAAAAAATCCTCCTATCTTCGCCATATAGGTTCTAATAAGAGGATAAAAGATTATATGAAATTTGTCATTGGACAAAAAGTCCAATCACATTACGCCACTTGCTGAATACGTCGTAGATAAGAATACATTCTTGTTAATTCCACACACGGAACTCTCTGCTCTATATTTAGCATAATGTCTATTCGACTCTCTGGTACTAATAAATCTTCCATGTGGACATGCAACAATTGGCTTAACGCGTAAAGATGATTTATAGAAGGCAGTACCTTTCCTTTAAACCATCTATAAATAGGTTGTGGACAAGATAACAATAGTTTTTCTTGTAATTGTTTCACCGTATATCCTGCTTCTTCCACTTTCTTTTTAAGTAAGGTTCCTGTTCTTTTCATATCTATATTAGGATAGTTGTAATTTTGCATATATTTGCCTTCTTCCCATTATTAAATTTGCTCGGTTTTTTGAGTTTTTCTCTCAAATGCATCCAAATTACCCTATTGTATCTATAAAAATGCCGAAAATTTGTGGGCAAAAATCTTTCATTTTACCCCAATTTTTGCTCTCAACCCACAACATCTTGTGGTTTTACTCTTTATTTTTCGCCTTTTTCCACAAGTTGCATCTTTATTATTACCTCAACATGCACCGTATGTGGAAACTGATCCACCGGCTTCACCTTCTGAATCTCATACCCTCTCTCGCAAAGGTACTTTAGGTCTCTTGCCAGCGTTGCCGAATCGCAGCTAACATACACGATTCTCTCCGGCCTCATCTCCACCATGGTATCTAGAAGTGTCTCATCGCATCCTTTTCTCGGTGGATCGACTACGATAACATCGGCATAGGCTTTTTCACCATGCTCTTTTTCGTATCTTGCATAGTATTCCGGCAGAACTTCCTCTGCTTTTCCTACGAAAAATTGCGCATTTTCAATGCCATTTATCTGTGCATTATTTCTCGCATCGTCAATGGCCTGCGGCACGATTTCCACACCGTATACTTTCTTGGCCTTCTGCGCAAGGAACAGGGAAATGGTTCCGATTCCGCAGTACAAATCCCAAACAGTTTCATCACCTTTAAGCCCCGCATATTCTAAAGCCAGACTATATAGCTTCTCCGTTTGAACCGGGTTTACCTGGAAGAAGGAAAGTGGGGAAATCTGATATTTTACGTCACCGATATAGTCCGTAATATAACCCTGACCCCACAGAACACCAATTTCTTTTCCCATAATAACATTGGTATTTTCTTTATTTACACTATAAGTAATACTTGTCATTCCTTCGATTCGTACTAACTTATCCACAAGTTTCTCGGATTTTGGAAGGTTATCCCCATTTATCACGAGACATACCATAATCTCCTTGGTTGTAAAACCATAACGGATTAACACATGACGAACCAGACCTCGTGCGGTCTCTTCATTGTAGGCACTCACACCATATTGGTTCATGAAATCTACGATTATCTGCAAAATCTTTTGATTCACAGGAACTCCCAGTGCGCATTCCATATTCGGAATAATCTGATGGGTGCGCCCTGCATAAAAGCCGGTCACAATATTGCCTTCTTTATCAGTTCCAATTGGAAACTGCGCTTTGTTTCGATAATAGAAAGGTTCTTCCATGCCGCAAATGGGTTCCATCACCGTATCCAAGAATTCCGGTGAAAATCCGCCGATTCTTTCCAAATTCCCATAGACCTTTTTGGTTTTGAAATCCAATTGTGCATCGTAAGACAGCTCCTGAATCTGGCAACCACCACATTGACGTGCCACAGGACACTTTCTTTCCACACGATAAGGAGAGGCTTCCAACACGCGGAGCATCTTGGCATAACCATAGTTCTTTTTCGCCTTTGTAATCACCGCTTCTACGGTGTCTCCGATTAAAGCGTCCTTAACAAAAAGGGTATAGCCCTCTACTTTGCCAATACCCTCTCCGTTCACGCCGATATCTTCAATTTTTATAATGATTTGGTCATTTTTCTTCATTTTACAAACTGCTCTTTCTCATATTCGACTCAAATAATTTCTGATATCCAATCCAATCACTTCCGTCTTTGTCTTTAAAGATTTCCGTCAAAGTCTGAAGCTTCGCATCTGTTGCATCTGCATAGTGAAGTGCCACCGCCTCCGCCAGAGCCGGCTTTTTCGGTGAGCCAAATTCCAATTCCCCATGATGTGCAATGACACAATGCTTCAGCTCACTGGCAATCTTTGCAGGAAATCCTTCAATATGACGTACGCCCTCTGAAATCATCTCCACACCCATCACAATGTGGCCAAGAAGCTGACCGTCATCGGTATAATCATTTTCCGGGAAGCCAGACAACTCTTTTGTCTTTCCAATATCGTGGAAAATAGCGGCCGCATATAACAAATCTTTGCTAAGAAGGGGATAGGTTTTTGCATAATACTCGCACAATTTTACAATACTTAATGTATGTTCCAACAAGCCACCAGAAAAACTATGATGTACACTCTTTGCCGCTGAATGTGCTTTAAAATTCTTGATAAATGCTTCATCATTTACAAAGTAATACTCTAAAAGCTGGCGAAGATACTTGTTGTCTACCTGCTTGATGTATGAAAGCAATTCATTATACATGCTGTCCACATTTTTTTCACTGGTTGGCATGTAATCTGCTACGTTGTACTCATCTTCAAATGGTTTGCGTAATTGCTTAATATTTAATTGCAGTGCATTGTTATAGCTGACCACCTCACCAAACACTTCCACAAAATCCATTTCATCATAGTCTGCAATTCCGCCGGAATTCGGATCCCATACCTTTCCATCCAATGTTCCTGTCTTATCCTGCAGTGTCAAATTGTCGTAAGGTTTTCCATTTCTCGTCTCTGCAGAACGTTTTGTTTTGCACAGATAAATAGAACGAATAGTATCACCTTCACGTAATGTATTTATAAATCTCATATTATCTCCATTCCGCCGTGTCTAAAAACGGCACCACTTTTGTACAGTATACAATATTTCTTCTTTCCTTTGCAACTCAAATAGGGTAAAATATAATTTAGGTGATTAAGATGAATGAAAAGACTTTAACAAAACTTGAATACAACAAAATCATAGAACTTCTGATGGATCAGTCCTCTTCGGAAAGTGGCAAGCTCCGCTGCCGGAATTTAAAGCCTATGACAGATTTAGAAGAGATAAATATAGCACAAGAACAGACGTCGGCTGCCTTTAGCAGAATCGTAAAGAAGGGACGTCTTTCTTTTAGTGGCTGCTATAGCGTGGAAGCCTCCATGAAACGTTTGGAGGTGGGAGCTGCGTTAAGCGCACCGGAACTTCTTCGCATTTGCAAGCTCCTGGAAGTGGCAAATCGTGCAAAATCTTACGGAAGGCATGACACTGTAGATGAGTTGACTGACTGTCTGGATCCGTACTTCGAGCAGCTTGCTCCACTGACCCCGCTATCCACGGAGATTCGTCGTTGCATTCTATCCGAAGAGGAAATCAGCGATGATGCCAGCAGTACTTTAAAACACATACGAAAAAACATTGATTCTATCAACGACAAAGTGCATTCCACGTTAAATTCCTTGGTAAATGGTTCCCTCAGAAACTATTTACAAGACCCGATTATCACCATGCGGGGCGATCGGTACTGTATTCCTGTAAAAGCCGAATACCGCAGTCAGGTCAATGGAATGATTCACGACCAATCCTCCACAGGTTCCACTCTGTTTATAGAACCTATGGCAGTGGTAAAATTAAATAACGATTTGAAGGAACTTTATGGCAAAGAGCAAGAAGAAATTCAGGTCATTTTAGCAAGACTCAGCGTAGACGTTGCCGAATATATGGATGAAATTCGCACCAACTTTAATGTCCTTAGCGAATTAGATTTTATCTTTGCAAAAGGTTCACTGGCTCTGTCTATGAATGCCAGCAAGCCAATTTTTAATACAAAGGGTTATATTCACATTCGTGAAGGACGCCATCCTTTATTAAATAAGAAAACCGTTGTTCCCATTACAATTACTTTGGGTGGAGAATTTGATTTACTGATTATTACAGGACCAAATACAGGGGGGAAGACGGTTTCCTTAAAAACCGTGGGGCTATTTACCCTTATGGGGCAGGCAGGACTTCACATTCCTGCATTAGATCGGTCTGAACTGGCAATCTTTGAAAATGTATATGCAGACATTGGTGACGAACAGAGTATTGAGCAAAGTCTCAGTACCTTCTCTTCCCATATGACAAATATTGTTTCTTTCCTGCAAGATGTAGATGAACGCTCCCTCGTTCTCTTTGATGAGTTGGGCGCAGGAACGGACCCGACGGAAGGTGCCGCCCTTGCTACTGCCATCCTATCCTATCTGCACGACAGAGGCATTCGCACCATGGCCACTACCCACTATAGTGAGCTGAAGGTATTTGCCCTTTCCACACCGGGAGTAGAAAACGCCTGCTGCGAATTTGACGTAGATACACTGCGTCCGACCTACCATTTGCTCATTGGAATTCCGGGAAAAAGTAATGCATTTGCCATTTCCAGCAAACTGGGACTTCCGGACCACATTATTGAAAGAGCGAAAAGTCATTTGTCGGAGCAAGACGAATCTTTTGAAGACCTGTTGGCAGATTTAGAAGCCAATCGCCGAACCATCGAGAAAGAGCAGGCACAAATCGCTGCCCACCGCCGTGAGATCGAAGAACTCAAACGGGAGTTACACGCCAAACACGACAAATTGGATGAACGAAAAGAACGGATTATCCAAGAAGCAAACGAAAAAGCCAATGCCATTCTACGGGAGGCCAAAGAGGTGGCTGACGAAACCATGAAACAGTTCCGCAAGTTTGGCAAAGAAAATATTTCCGCAGCAGAATTAGAAAAAGAACGGGAACGTCTGAGACAGAAGATGGCCAAAACCCAAAACGGCATGAAAATTGAGCCAAAGAAACCGAAGAAACAGCATAAGCCAAGCGATTTCCGTCTTGGGGAATCGGTAAAGGTGCTTAGCATGAACCTGAAAGGAACCGTAAGTTCTCTTCCTGATGCTAAGGGGAACCTGTTTGTACAGATGGGAATCCTGCGCTCGCAGGTACACATTTCCGACCTAGAGATTATTGATGAACCTTTATCTGCCACTGAGAAGCAATTTCATCGTACTTCTTCCGGCAAAATGAAGATGAACAAGTCCATGTCTGTCAGTCCGGAAATCAACCTGCTTGGAAAAACGGTGGATGAGGCACTTGCTGAGTTAGATAAATATCTGGACGATGCTTATCTGTCTCACTTAAGCCCAGTTCGCATTGTACACGGAAAAGGAACCGGCGCACTCAGAAACGGCATTCACAACTATCTCAAGCGTCAAAAACACGTAAAATCTTACCGCCTGGGAGCCTTCGGTGAAGGGGATGCCGGCGTTACAATTGTGGAGTTCAAATAAGGAGGTAACACATGGTCACAAAACAAAAAATACTCATCGTAGATGACGATGAAAATATTGCAGAATTAATATCACTTTATCTAACAAAGGAATGCTTTGATACCATGATGGTTCACGATGGGGAAGAGGCGCTGAACGCCTTTGAAACTTATGGTCCTAATCTTGTCCTTTTAGATTTAATGCTTCCGGGAGTCGACGGATACCATGTATGCCGTGAGATTCGCGCGAAATCTAATACTCCTATTATTATGTTATCTGCAAAAGGGGAAGTATTTGACAAGGTACTAGGTCTGGAACTAGGAGCCGATGATTATATCATTAAGCCATTTGATACCAAAGAATTGGTTGCTCGCGTGAAGGCTGTGCTTCGTCGCTACCAGCCGGTTAGACAGGAAACTCCGGTGGCAGATAAAACAAAGTGTGTAACCTATCCTGGCATTGAAATCAATCTGACAAACTACTCTGTCATTGTAGACGGCGCTACTGTCGATATGCCACCAAAGGAATTAGAACTATTATACTTTTTGGCCTCTTCACCAAATCAAGTATTTACACGTGAACAGTTATTAGACCAGATTTGGGGGTATGAATATATCGGCGATACTCGAACGGTAGACGTACACATCAAGCGTCTCCGCGAAAAAATCAAAGACCATGAAGCCTGGTGTCTTGGTACCGTGTGGGGAATTGGTTATAAATTCGAGGTGAAGTAAGATGCGAAGTACCCTGTACATCAAATTTATTTTTATATATATCGCATTTGGTTTTCTTTCCATTTTTTGCGTAGAAGCATTGACAAAGGAACTGGTTTTAAGGCGCTTGGAAAGAATGCTGCCGGATGCATCACATGCCGCATTAACCGCCCATTGTGATGCATTGATACAGCCTGTATACATCACTGTGCTAGTCATCTATATCTTGTCCTTTTCGATTTTAATCGGATTTCAATTTATGGTATACCGTCCTCTTCGTAAGATTACAGAAGTGGCACAGCAATATGCATCCGGAAACCTGGATTACGAAATACCGGTGAACTCTGGGGACGAGATTGGTTATCTCTCTGCATCCCTAAATTATATGTCCACTCAGCTTCGTGATTTGGATGATTATCAGAAGAAATTCATCGGAAATGTCTCCCATGATTTTCGTTCGCCTCTCACCTCCATAAAAGGGTACTTAGAGGCCATGGCTGACGGAACCATTCCTCCGGAAATGCAAGAACGCTATTTTAAAATTTTGCTATTTGAAACAGAAAGACTCAGAGATTTGACAGAAGACCTATTGGCGTTAAATGAGTTCGATACCAAGAGCCTTCTTTTGGAATACACTACTTTTGATATTCATGAAGTAATAAAAAACACCGTGGATTCCTTCGAAGGTACTTGCATACAAAAACAGATTTTTATAGAACTACTCCTATCATCCAAAGTGCAATATGTGACAGCAGACAAGCGAAAAATCCAACAGGTTCTATATAACCTTGTAGATAATGCAATTAAATTTAGTCCAAATGACTCTGAGATTATCATCGAAACCAGGGAAAAGAACGGAAAGGTTTTTGTCTCTGTAAAGGATAATGGCATCGGAATTCCTAAGAAATCGATTTCCAAGATTTGGGAGCGTTTCTATAAAACAGATTTATCACGAGGAAAGGACAAAAAAGGAACGGGACTTGGACTTGCCATTGTAAAAGAAATTATTCAAGCACATAATGAGAATATTAATGTGATTAGTACGGAAGGTGTGGGGACTGAGTTCGTATTTTCACTGAGTAAATAATTTTTAAAATGGACTGATTCTTTTATAAAATCAGTCCATTTTACTCTCATATCTAAGAAATCCCATTTAATATGTTGGTTGCGTAATGACATTACAGGTAGCGCTTTGCACCCAAGAATTATAAAATGTGGTTTTGTACATTTCCGAAAATACCCAATTGTTTACTTCTAAAACAGGTTCTTCCAATTCTTCTATTCGGTCTATCTCACCTTTTGCATATTGTATAATCCTTTGTTTAGCATGTAGAAGCCGCTTTAAAAGACCTCCAAGTCGAATATCCATAACATCGAAACCATGTGGCTTATTTTCCCACATCCACTGTTTCTCATACGCCTTATAAAAATCTTCTAACCTTTTAATGTTTTCATCATACAAAGGTACTAATTCCAGTAGTTCCTCACGCTCACCCTCCATATATAACTTGCGAGTCTTCGTGCCAAGTTCATATTTCACTTCTAACAAACGACACAATCTATACAAAGTGTCAAATAGAATACCATACGTTGGAACCGTACACATTTTTTTCAGTTTCTCTGCACATACTGCATAACGCGCTGCTTCCGTTCCATTCACTGTACTATCAAGTGAACCGGTGAAACAATCGTTATATAGCATATATTTATCCGGATTAAAGTAGTCGCCATCCATATTCGGTGTGTCTGTTAACTCGACGAGCATAAAATCATCATATTCAATACCGAACATCTTGTAAAATCCACTTTTGACCTCATCCATATCATTTACGCCACGTGCCGCCTGTGATAATCGGTATAACTCCGGTAAAACAGCAAATCGGGAACACTCACCACCATCATCACCCCACATCGTGGTGAAATAATTTTTCACACCATGCTCCTTACAGGATTGCAGCGCCACTTCAGAAATATTTCTTGAATATGTTAGATGCGGTGCAAAGCCTGTCCAAGTCCAAGTACCGCCCGCAAACCATACAGGCTGAAGTTTTTGATAATTCTCAATCCGCTCATCATAGTGTACTTTATCTTTTGAATAATAATCCCAATAAACAAGCGTGACGTTTTTCGGTATTTTTTCTTTCAACGAGGTATCAAATTCAGCCACTTCTGAATTCCCATCACCAGTGAGTTTGTAAAACATATCTCCCCACATCAGGAGTTGATAATCATATTTTTCTGCTATTTTAGAAACACGATTTAAATGTTCTAACAAAACATCCATGCGATTTCGGATTCCATGTTGTTGAAGATAGGTTCCCAATCCAATAAAGCCAGCTTCATCCATACCGATATGCACGATACGCGATGTGAAACACTCATTCAGAGTTGCAAATATATCCTCAATCAGCTCATACACCTTGTCATCGCCTACACGAAGAATATCGTGGCAATCTTTTAACTGCGCATAATGGGGCCAACGCATCAAGGCATTCAAGTGCGCTAACGTCTGAATGCAAGGTATTAATTCTACGCTATGTGCATCACCGTAAGCAGCTAAATCTTTCAGTTCCTCTTTGCTGTAGCGACCACGCAAGTGACCAAAATAAGGTTGATTATTTACCTCATAGGTATCTTCCGTATATAACATCAAGAAGTTGTATCCCATCTTTTCAAGGATATCAATAAACCTTTTCACTGCTTTCGGATTCATGACCGCATTGCGTGAATTATCAATCATAACGCCAAAGTGTTCAAAAAAATTTTGTTCCATTAAACTCGCTCACATTCCTTAAATTATTGTTCTAATTTCCCAAAAGTCCATCTACTATCAAATCTAAATCATCCTCATCTAAAATCGAATCAGCCTCAAGGTTATACTCAGAAAAATGTTGAACAAAAGACTGCTCATTTTTCAAATCAGAAGCCATACATTTTTTCATGCGTACTAAATCTACTACAGTATTAGTCTTAGATGCCGGTACCCAATAAGTGTCAGCTCCTTTAGCAGCCGAATTACCAGAAAAACTACATCCATTATCAATGAAACAGCCATATAAATCCACATAAACTGCACCGCCATAGGTCTTGTCCGGTGCCAAAGAAGAACCACTTAACATGGATTGAGTATCCAAAAGCAATTTCCCGCCATTAGACACAGAAATCAAGCCACCTTTATCAACACCAGCGGTTTTTCCATCGCCGTCAATGCTAATATCTTTTAATGTAAGGCTTGCTCCGTTATCAACAACAATTGCAGTTGAATTCCCTTCGAAATTACGAGTGACATTTACTGTTTCAAAATCACTTTCAATAGTAATATTTTTGTCGATAACAACAGATTCATCCAAAACCATGTTACTTGTCACAACGATCGTATCCGTACCTGAAGCGTTTGATAAAGCCTCGCTTAACGTTGTATAACTAACGTTTTTTGACTCAACTCTAAAATACTGGTCCTTTGTTAAAGCAAATGCGTCCAACGGACTGATCACAATCATTAAAACAACCATAAATAAAACAGATATCATTTTTTTCATAATAAAAAGCTCCCTTCTCACTTTGTAAAAATAAAATTCTATATAGCTTCAAAAAAATATTTCACAGTGGAAAATTTTTCAGAAAACTCGCCTGTTAAGTCAATACCCTTTTGCATTAACTGTTTACCGGAATACTCAATTCCTTCATCATTTTTATAAATAAAATCCGGATTTAACCCATCGCAACAAATAGATAAAGGCGTATCATCTGGACTATAACAAAAGACTGTAAGCAATAGCTTTCTTTTGTCAGGTGACACAAATGACCATGCTGCAATTGCATCCTCTGGTGACGGATACCTTAACCGGTATAAATCACCCTTATGGATTAAATCGTGAAATTTGTGATATCCACGCACCTGTTCCCTAAATAATTCTTTTTCATCATCTGTTAGTTTACGTGGATCCAACTCATAACCAAAAGTGCCCCACAGTGCTACATCACCTTTCGTTTTATATGATGTGGATGGGCAAGCAGATACATGAGCTCCCATGCTTCCTGCCGGATAACAAAGCGATGTTCCAAATTGAATACCAACCCGATCTATTGCATTGGTATTATCGCTTGTCCATATTTGCGGAGAATAGTAAAGCATTCCCGCATCAAAACGTCCGCCACCACCGGAACAAGTTTCCACCAACATATCAGGAAAGGTCTGCGTCAAACGATTCAGCAAATCATATGTCCCAAGAACAAATCGATGGAAAAATTCGCCCTGACCTTCTTTTGGCAAGGCTAAAGAGCCGGCATCTGATATATTGCGATTAAAATCCCATTTTAGGTAATCAATTCTGCAAGAAGATAAAACACGATACATTTGCTCCCAAATATAGTCCCTTACATCCTTGCGCGAGAAATCTAAAACGTATTGATTTCTTCCTATCATTGGTTCTCTTCCAGGTACACGAACACACCAATCCGGATGCAATGAGAACAACTGCGAATCAGGTGAAATCATTTCTGGCTCATACCAGATACCAAACTTGAGTCCCTTTGCATGAATCCCTTCAACCAAAGAGACGAGCCCACCTTCAATCTTATCTGTATTCACATACCAATCTCCCAAAGAAGAGGTTTCATCATTTCTATGACCGAACCACCCGTCATCCATGACCAGCATCTCAATCCCCAGTTCTGATGCCGAATCCGCAAATTCCAGCAACGTTTGCGCATTAAAATCGAAATATGCTGCTTCCCAACTGTTTATCAAAATCGGACGCTTTTCCGTTTTGTATCTGCCACGGATCAAAAATCGATTGTAAAAGCGGTGATAAATTCTACTCATTTCACCCAATCCGGCTTCACTGTACACCGATACTACTTCCGGTGTTTCGAAAATCTCTCCTGAAGGCAAACGCCACGAAAAATCTTCCGGATTGATTCCCATTAATAGCCGTGTAGAGGAGTTGAAATCACATTCTGCCATGGCAGAAAAGTTTCCGGAGTACACCAAATTGAATCCAAACACCTCACCAGTTTGCTCATCAGAGCCTTTGCGTGCAAGTGCAACAAATGGATTATGCACATGGCTTGAGGCACCTCGATTGCTATATACGCCCTGTACACCGTGCCCAAGACTTTTCCTTTCTATATGACACTCATCATAATGTCTGCCCCAAAGGGAAATCATGTCATAATTCATATCAGGAAAATCAAAGCACGCACTAAACGCTTTTTCTAACGTTACGGACGCTTCTCCCCGATTTTTAAATCGAACCGATTTCGTTAATACAGGATACTCCTCATACACCGTATAAACCAGAGTAGCTTCCACGTTGGTGACTGTATCCAGCATATCAATTTCAAGTGTAGTTGCATCAGACACATCCTCTATGTAAGTTGATGGCATTTGGGAAATCTCAGGTTTGCCACTAAAAATGCGGTGGCCAACATAACGTAAATCTGTGACACAATTTCCCATATCATTTCTCACAGAACAAGCTGATATTCGAAAATCACCGGCCCCACTACACCCGTATTCAATAGGTGCTGTATCCGGCGTGAAATCCACCTCTCCCAGTGCAGGATGCGAAGGTGAAAAGGATGCATTACGAGGTCGTGTTTCCCTCTTTTTCACATCAATATCTATATTTTTGCTCCCATAATGCAGACACAGTAAATAGCCTTCCGCATATACTTTCAACACATAACGAGACCCACCTGTATCTAATGTGAACAATTGTTGTTTTTCATCATATGTAATTGCCATACGAATCTCTCCCTTACTTTTTTTCGAATTGAACCGACTCAACTAAATTATTACGTATGCCGGTAATTGTTTCCTCTGTTAGCCCAATATCAAGCATGTACTGCTCAATGTTATAAGACAAAGATTTATTGGAATCCTTATAAGAACTCATGCGATTAAGCAATTTGTCAAAACAGTTTTTATGCATTGTTGTAGGAAAACGAACCACCTTTTCCGTGGAAGCAAAGAAAGATAAATCATATTCTCTGCACAAATCATCCTTGCTCATGCCACAAAGACCGCCTAGCAAAAATGCCAAGGTCCCTGTACGGTCTCTTCCTACTGCACAATGAAATGCAATCGGATAATTTCCCTCTTCTGCAAAAACAGAAAGAATGTCTCTAACAGTTTCCGCCTGCCTGCTGTCAAAAATACCGTTTTCCGCATATTGAGGAGCAGATATATTAATATAATTGATATCTTCAAAATACTTACCGGATATTTCTGTGGCTGCACGTAAATCCAGCTCTGTTTTTACTTTTAATTCATTTCTCATATAAGCTCGGCCGTCTTCTGAAATTCTTTCAGGTGCTGCTGTCCGAAAGACAACTCCCTGCTTCATACGACCAATTTCATTTCCATCCTCGTCATATACTGGCCAATTTCCCATATCACGGGTGTTTGTTACCCCTTCAATAAAAATTGTTCGAACACTATCCTCGGTTTTAAAATAAGATACTTCACTTTCTGTATCTTCATTTCTCATTTTCCAATAATAATCCGTATTCGCCTTTAAACCCCGAATTTTAAATTCATTTCCTTCCACCTGGTAAGAAATCGAATCTGAGAAATCCTTATTTTCAGATAAAATTAATTCTGTTGCCTCACCTTTCCATGAAAAAGTTACATATTCAGGTTCGTAATGCATAACATCAGGCGCATAATACTTTGTACAGGTTTCATTCGTATAATCCTCGTCCAAAAATGACTGAATGTCTTTGTTAACAATTGCAACAGCTGTATCACCTTGGGAAGGAGATATTAGTTTTATCCTTGACCCAAACAATCCGCTGCACCCAGTTCCAAACAAAATACTAAAAGCAACTACCAAATAAATAATTCGTTTTTTTATGCCGCTTTTCATAATAACCCCCTTAAAGTTCTTGTGAATTATGTGATTTTATATTATAATGTAATAAAAATTCGCCAATTAGGAGGAATGACTATGTTTGATTTCATAAACGAAAATCTTACTGCCGATTGGATGGACCATGGTGTAGAATCCCACTGGTGGAAAGGATGTACCGGCCCACACGAGCATCTAAATATTTATGAAATAATCATCATCCTGCAGGGAAAGGTGACTGACATATATAATGGTAAAGCTGTGGATTTGCAAGCCAATCAAATCATCATACATCCGCCCTATGGTACACACGACATTCTATCGAATTCGTCGGAAGATATCATTCATCTCAATTTTTCTGCCGAAGAAACACTTTTCCGTGAAATCTGTGATTCTATGGACCCACAGATTTTAGACCTAATCTTTGACAGTGAAAAAATGCAAACCATTCAAATTTCAAAAGTGGAAATGAATTACATCATTCATGTTGCCGAGGATATTCACTCCATTAAAAACGACTCTGTGCGCTACAAAGCCATTTTGTCTCGTGCACTTTTGTATAACATTATTACAATCATATATACCCAATTGATTATTAAGGATTCCTTGCAATATAAAACGGCCATTCCGTTTTGGCTTTCCAATGTGCTGGATAAAATCAATTCGCCGGAATACTTTTCCATGCCACTAAATGAAATCTACAAACTAAGTGGTTATTCACAATGTATGTTTGCAAAATATTTCAAAACATATATGGGGCAAACTTTAGTTTCCTATCTCACCGACAAAAAAATCGAATATGCCTGCAAACTGCTTAAAGAAACCAACCAGAATATCCTTTACATTGCAAATCTTCTAGGGTATTCAAGTCTCTCGCATTTTAACCACCTATTTATGCAAAAGATGGGGTGTACCCCAACTGAATACCGCAAAAAAGGTTAATCGTTAGGCAAAATTAATTTTATGCTGACAATTTCAAAGGGCTTTATTGTGAATGAGAATGAATCATTTTGTTCACAGTAAAGTTCTTTTATATTGTTTTCCATCAAGTCGCAGTAAAAGGCATTTGCAAAAGAGAAGCCTAATTTCACTTGAACATCCGTACGTATATTATTTGTTTCATATAAACGAATGATGACTGCATTCTCCTGCTCAGCCATTTTAATATGATCTATAATCACATTATGCTTATTACACTTTGCTAAACAGTATCTTTTCAAAGTGCCACTTTTGTCTGAATCAAATTTCACACATTGCAAAGGGTTGTTCAAATCGTATGCCATTTTTATCGTGTTAGATTCCACAAGCGCATTTTTATGGGCATACAATGAATAGGTAAATTCATGTACTCCCCTGTCAGCCTCCGGATATGGATAAACCGAACTCTTCAGCATTGTCAAGCCCAATTCACCATCCAACACATCATGACCATATTTGCAATCATTTAAAAGCGAAACTCCATAACCGTTTTCTGAAATATCAACGAATTTGTGTGCACACGTTTCAAATTTTGCCATATCCCAAGATGTATTTGCATGAGTAGGACGTTCCAAAATCCCATATTGAATATCAAAACTTGCCTTATCAGAATGCACGTCGATTGGGAAATAAGTTTTAAGCAGCATACATGGTTGCTGCCAATCAATGCTCGTTTCAAAATCAATACGAGGCAACGATTCTGACAGGAGAATATTCTGTTCTATTGTAGAATCCAAGAATTTTCTCACTACCTTCATTCCTTTTTTGGCTCCCAAATCAATCTTTTCAACGGAGACAAGATCATTTACCGGATATGCTTTTTCCCGGTAATAGTCTCTTATTTCCCATGCGTCATATTCCTTCGAATAATTTTCATAAGCAACCATTACGTTACCAACTGTATTTTCTTTTAAAATCTCTCTGTCATTTACTTTGTCGTAAATGCGCGACATATGAAAGGCATCATCAAATTCTATTCGATAGAATTGGTTTTCCATTGCGCTGTTTTCAACCACAACACCATTTGTTATGAGTCGAAGTTCAGTCACTGCAAAACCATAAGAAGGAATAGGCCCTGCAACCATACTTTGACCCTTTTGAGACACTTCTCCAATCATAGAAAATGGTTGGAAATTAAATACTAATTCGCCACCATCTGCCAAATTAGCGAGGGCATACAATCTCTCTTGTGCCTCCCTGCACATACGATTTGCCTGCTCAAAGAAATCAGCATACATACGGTCACTCTCGTCATAAACCTCTTTAATGGATGTGCCAGGTAATATATCATGGAATTGCAATGTTAAAATTGATTCCCATAGATTATTAATTGTTTCGTGAGGGTATGGTGTCCCATTCAACAGATAATCCATAGTGCAGAGGGCTTCAAGATTGTGCAATAAAAACTCTGCTTTACGATTAAAACGTTTATTCTTGGCTACTGCTGTGTAAGTTCCTCGATGGAACTCTAAATACAAGTCCCCAACCCATTTACTAAGTTTGCCTTCCGTTTTATCTTTAATGATTGAAACGAAATCCGAAAGTCTGG
Source organism: Faecalimonas sp. (assembly GCA_045545895.1). Classification (GTDB taxonomy): domain Bacteria; phylum Bacillota; class Clostridia; order Lachnospirales; family Lachnospiraceae; genus Faecalimonas. Next base: position 7,427 of record JAZQBW010000062.1, on the reverse strand, counting down.
ATGATATGGCATTTGGACAACCAGGTATCCCCCATTTCATCCTCTCTATGTTTTCTAACTGTTCCGCCGTCGGACCGCCGCCGCCATCACCGTATCCGTAAGAAATCATAACGGAATCTGTCAACATCTTATCTGTGAAGCGGTCATAAGTACCCGCCAAATATTTTGGGTTCGCCTCGGCATTGTAAGTCCCCAATCTGCAAGGTTTATCTAACTTTACCTGGGCAGTTAAAAAGTATGTAAATATCTCAGAACCATCAAGCCCCTTCCACAAGAAAACATCGTGTGGCATAGTATTGTGATCATTCCAAGAGATTTTAGAAGTAATAAATGTATCCACCCCTGCCAGCTTACATAGTTGAGGCAATGCAGCAGAATATCCAAACGCATCTGGTAACCAGAGCACTTTACTCTCTACGTCAAATTCATCTTTGAAAAATCTTTTTCCAAACATAAATTGGCGAACCAGACTTTCACCTGATGGAAGATTGGTGTCAGCCTCTAACCACATAGCTCCTTCTGGTTCAAAGCGTCCTTCCTTAACCATCTGCTTTATCTTCTCATAAAGTTTCGGTGCTTCTTCTTTTACAGCCTTATATAAATATGGCTGAGAACAGAAAAATCGATACTCTTTATATTTTTCCATGTAGGCAATAACGGTAGCAAAGCTTCGTTGCGCCTTTTCTCTAGTCTGAGCCAACGTCCAAAGCCACGCAATATCGATATGCGTATGACCAACGCAATGAACAGATATTCTTTGACTAGAACACAACTTTCCATAAAACTCCTTATGAAAATAATCCAAAGCACTTTGAATAGAGTTATCATATTCCGCAGTCTTCGGTTCTCTAAAGTCAATCAAATCCAATGTTTGGTTAATGCACATTAAAATGTCACTATACTGTTTTGAATTTTTATCAGAAAATTCCAAAACAGAAAAAGGAACCTCTATATCGTAATACAGCTCTTGTGTCGCTGAATCTATTTTTTGTATTTTTGCAATAAAACGAACTGGTTCATAAATATCAAAACCAGTAAATGCATATATATGTAAATCGAATTCTCGCTTGTTTTCAATTGTAAAATAAATATGATTGGTGTCTAATCCTTGCACAACTTCCCCATCAATGTAAGCCAAAAATTGAGGATTCGTTGCATCCCATCCCAGCAAATTGGTATTAATACAGAAACGCAATTCACTTCCATCGTCCTCTTCCTCTAAAACGATATGTTTATAGAACCAGGCGTGTGAATCTGGTTTTCCACCCCAAAAATCATTCATATTAAAACTTTGCCACCGGCTATCGTCTGGAGAAGGTACATCGCTCCCCACTTTATAACCTGTGGACATAAACTGAAAACCATCCAATAAGGTTTCCTGTTTCACAATACGTTTTTTTAGTTGAAGCATCATGGCTTCTGCTTTTTCATAATAAGAATCTGTGTATAGCATAAAATTTTCCGTCCATAAAAATATTTGTGCCAAGAAGTGGCTATCTAAAGATAACCACTTCTCAACATGATTAAATCATTTCTAATTCCACTTTAAGTTATCCAGATAAACTGATGTTGCTTGTGTCTGGTCTTGATTTTGATTGTTAATCATAACGCGGAACTTAAATACCTTTGTTTTGTGATTCGGGAATGCCTTGTCAATATCAACCGTAACATGATACCATCCGGCACCGGTAGGTCTGCAAGACCAACCTGCCGCATCGTCAGCACTATCAAATCCAATCCAAATAAAGTCTGCCAATCCAACACCCTGTTGTTCTGTGGCAAGTGCGAAGAAACTTTGTGAATTAATCGGTTTTACATCGAACTGGACTGTCTTTCCGCTTAAATCCAATCCATTCCACTCATTTAATGCAGCAATCAAAATATCGCCACTAGCCCACACCTCGTTTCTTCCACCACTGATACCAAGCTTCAGTGAGCGTTCACTATAAAGTGAGAAGTAATCTGTGCTATATTCAATAGTGTTTAGATTGCCACCATCTTGACAATCAACATTGATTGCATCATTTTCCTCAGTGCGAACTCCTTCTGTCAATTCAGAAATAGGAGCACCTAAGTACAGATTATCAAGATAAACTGCTGTTTCAGAACCCAGGTCCTGACCAGAGTTACTAATCAGTACACGAAGTTTGAATACTCTGTCCTGATATCCGCCAAACGCTTTATCCAAGTCGATGATAGCCTTGTACCAACCATCTCCGATTTTTTGGCAAGACCAGCCTTTCGCTGTATCATAGCTATCAAATCCAACATAAATCATCTCAGCAAGACCTACATTAGAACGTTCTATAGCGAAACCGAAATATGGTGTGTTGTTTATAGGTTTCACATCAAATGAAATTGTCTTTCCACCTAAATCAACCGGTTTCCAACCAATCAGTTCAGAAATGAAAATGTCTGCATTTGCCCAGATTGTACCTCTTCCACCATTGATACCAAGTTTCAACGATCTCGTACTATCTGTACTCACAACTTGTTCATCATAAGTCAAGGTACTTAACACGTTGTCCACGTTTTGTGCATACCCTGAATCATTGCGTGTTATTGCATCCTCATTCTCAGATACAATTGCTTTGCCCATAAGTTCAGAAAGCGGAATTCCCAAATCCAAATTGTCCACGTACATTGCCATGTCAGCCGAATAATCCTTACCGGAATTGGTTACCATAAAGCGAAGTTTATATGCTTTACTCTTATAAGAAGGGAACGCCTTATCTACTTCTACAGTTACGCTATACCAGCCATCACCAATAGACTCGCACTTCCAACCGTTTGCATTATCTGAACTGTCTAATCCAACCCAAATTGCATTTGAGTATCCATTTACTGAATCACCTATATGCAATGCAAAATATGGCATATTTTCTGCATAGATTTCAAAACGGATGGTCTTCCCACTTAAGTCAATGGCGTTCCAGCGATTCAATGCAGCAATCACAAGATCACCACATGAGTAGGTTTCTCCTCTTCCTGCTGAAATACCCAGTTTTAATGATTGAATACTATTTGTACCCACCTTCGCGTTGGTATATTCCAATGCATTTAACATACTGTCCACATTGATAAGATTTGTATGTATTGCATCCTTGTTTTCATCAACAGGACTTACTGTAATCTCGCCCAAAGCCAAATTATCAATATATACTGCTGTTTCAGCTTCCTGATTCTGTCCGGAATTGCTTATCATATAACGCAACTCAGAAACGCAAGATGCATAATTACCAAAGCAGGTATCCATATCGAGGGTAACTCTGTACCAACCACCGCCAATTGCTTGAGAGGTCCATCCTGTTCCGTTTCCATCACAGCTGATCCAGATTTGTTCTGTAAAGCCAATACCCGGCACATTGAATGACAGTCCCACAGAATTCAATGCATTGTTCAATTTCATATCAAAAGTAATTGTTTTACCGGCAAGTGTAATATTCTTGCCTTCTGCCAAGGAAGTTAACACGATGTCGGCACAGCCCCATACTTCACCTCTTCCGGATGCGATACCCATCTTCATGGCTTTTTCACTGTATGGTGCAGTCATAGAAGTCTCTTCATCTACCACATCCAAGACTCCATCTACTTTTACCTTGTCTGCATAAATGTAATCTCCTTCTTCACTTAGAACTGCTTCCTCTAATTCAGACAAGTCTGCATCTAAATAGAATTTATCTATGTAAAGTGCTGTGTCTTGCGAATCATCCATTCCACTGTTCGTAACCAAGAAGCGGATTTTGAATACCTTATCTTGGTATCCGTTAAATGCCTTATCTACATCTACCTGAACACGATACCAACCATCTGACAACGCTGAGCATTCCCAGCCTTTTTGCGCATCACTATCACCTAATCCGATATAAATCATATCAGACATACCTTGACCTGATCTTTCAACTGCCATTCCAAAATAATTAGCTGTGTTTACAGGTTTGATTTCCATAGTGATAGTTTTTCCGCCAAGATCAACTGGCTTCCAATCGTTCAATTCGGAAATATAAACATCTGCATTACCCCAGACTTCTCCACGATTTGCAGAAATACCCAGTTTTAATGAACGAAGACTGTCTGCACTGTGAACCACATGGTCATAGGCTAACACATCAAGTGAACCATCGTCACATTTTGAATATGCTGTGATTGCATCGTTGTCTTCATTTCCGGATACAAAATGCAAATTATCGATATTTGCTGCTGAATCCTTAGATATATCTGAGCCTTCTTTATTGAGTGTAAATAATATCTTGAAGACTGAATTCGTATATTCACTCCACAACATATCTGGATACACATACACACGAACCCAATCAGAATCTAATCCAACACATTCGTAACCGTATCCGCTACTACCTGCAGCAGGAGTAAAATATACACCTTCTGATACGCCCTTTTCGGTATGTTCGATACTTACGCCAAACCAGTTAGCGTAGTTTTCTGTTTTTAAATCAAAGCAAATAGCATTATTGCTGATGTCTACGCCCTTCCAATCATTTAACTCTGCAATAAAGACTGCTGCCCATTGGATATTCTCTTTTGTAGCTTTATCCTGAACAAGACGCAATGATTGTACACTGTCCTCAGAATAAATCTTGGTGTCAATTGTGACAGAACTCATAGTGCATTGTTCACTGGTAAGGTTGATTAAATCATCCTTTTCACACTCAGGAAGTTCTTTCACCGGTTCATCTGTGCCACCACCTGTATTTCCACTTCCATATGGAGAAGGTGTGTTCCAAGGGTCAGAAGCATTTAATTTATGTGGTGTGGTCTTATAATTTGTCATTGACAGATTATCCAGATATACCACTGATTCTTTTCCTGCTTCAGCTGATTCATTGGTAAAGAATAAGCGCATGCAGCGAACAAAATCCGCATGAACTGCGTCTGAATCTATATCAGCCTTGGCAACATCAATTGTCATACGATACCAACCATTTCCAATAGCTTCACTCTTCCATCCCTGACCAGATGCTCCATCCCCAGCCTTTAACCGAAGTTCTTTGCTGTATGAACCGTAGTCTGCTTCAAATTTCAGAACAAATTCCTCATCAATATTGGAAGGCTTCACATCAAAACTTACCACAGCTTTCGAGATATCCAATGGTTTCCATCCGGTTGGATTTCCACCGATAAAGGAATGAACCATAGCTGTTGACGGACTACCATCTTTTGAAAGACTCACTTTGAAGGAAAGCAAACTGTTCTTAGAGTATTCACTGATATCTGCAGCGTTTACCATTACATTTTCAATCTTTGTTTCACCAATATAAATAGAAAGCGCATCATCGGTTGAGAACATATCATTTGCTTCTGCTGCTGTATAAGGAGATTTCGTATCCCATGGGTTCTCTTCATCCAATGGATGTTTCGTAGTCTCGTGACCTGTCATATGAAGATTATCCAAATAAACTACGGATTCTTTGCCCTTAGATGCGGTTTCATTTGTAAAATAGAAACGCATACATCTTACAAAATCCGGACGTACAAAAGGAGATGTCATCTGACTATCCGCAACCTTAAGGGTGATACGATACCATCCGTCAGATAACGCTTCTGAAGTCCATCCTGTACCGGATTTCTTATTCAAATCAAATTCTAAATCTCTACTGAATACATTGTAATCAGATTCGAATCGAACAATAAATTTCTTGTCCGCATTGTCGCATTTCACATCAAATGTAAATACTGCATTGGAAATGTCCAGTGGTTTCCATCCGGTTGGGTTACCACCAATGAATGAGTGAACCATACCGGTTGTACTGCTACCGTTTTTCGAATACAATGCTTTTACTGACTTCACACTTTCTGTAGAAACAACATCCGTAGATGTGAAATCATCTTTATCAATCTTGGTATCACCGTAATATACCGAAAGAGCATCATCCGTTGTGAAGAAGTCTTTATACTCATAATTTAATGTAGTATCCAAATCCGGGAACTTTTCTGCATCATAATCCACAATATCAATATTGTCGGCATATAAACCGAATACATACGCAGATTCATCCTCTGTTGCACCATCGTAAGTCATCTGTACAACAATATAGTCCGACAATTCAAAATCCGCATCGAAAATCGGCTTCTGCGTTATACCAAAAGAACGAAGAGAAATTGCTATCTTTGTCCATTCATTTGGTTTTGCAACGTATTGCGTGTTTGTTCCGAAATTTGTGTTGATTCCCAATTCATGATGGCGAATTAAAAAACCAAATGTCATATCTTTTTCTGATGTATTAAATACATCAAATGTAAGAACTGCATTTTCCCAATCTTGTACAGAAAGGCGCTCATTATTTGGCCAGTCAGTCAATGGAAATACAGAGATTGCACTACCTTTTACAGCAGTTCCCATGTAGTCCACCTTCACAGAAGAACGGGAATCTTTCACGCTAAAATAAGTCTCATCGTAATTCAATGTCTTTTTGATTCCCTCTCCACCCCAAATATTAACCATCCATTGGTCCATATCATCAGGTGTAGTCATAACTCCTACATTAGTTTCCCCTTTGTATGTAAGGCTTCCTTTTGTTGCTGTAATGGTAACATGCACATCTGCAAAAACATTTTGTGTGAATTTGAAACCATCTACCTCTAAAGTATGCCATTCAAAATCATCGCCCATATATTCTGCTGTCATGGCATATGTTGTTTTTTCTTCTTTTTCAAAATATGGTTCGAAATCGTATTCCTCACCTAATACGGCATCCGGAATCACATCTGCGAAACGAACTGTATTCGTTTCCTTCTTACCTAAAAATAATAGGCAGCATGCGCCTGCCGCAATGATTGCGGCAAGCACTACTGATAAAATAATTATACTTTTCTTTTTCTTACTCATTTTGTCACCTTCTTACGTGTGGTACACGATTCAATTAATAAGTATCAAGCTTAGAAATTGCCTGTGTTGGATTGTTATACATATCATCTAACAACTGAAGTAATTCAGAGCGCACAGACTTAAATTCATCCACATCTGTCTGCGGCTGTACACCCGTAAAGATACGAGAATAGAATGTACTCAAAATCGCATCACTGTCATAAGACTTACCATGTTGTTGGTTCAATTCAGCAATTCGTTGTTCAAACATCCACAGATATTCGTAATCCTCGTTTGCTTCACGAGTGGATTCCAAACGCAATGTGGAAATCGGTTCATTCAATCCATACGTGCTACCAGAGTAAATCAGTTGTCCATCACCATTCTTTCCATTAAAGGATGCCGGATCTGACCAGATATCTCTTGTTCCATAAGAACTTCCGTCATACTTCTGCCAGAAGTTTACGCACCATTCAAGATATCCGGTAACGTCATAGTGCTTCTGCATCCATGTAATGGTACGGGTGGAAATCAAGTTGTCATCAATGAAGAATGATGGGTATGGATTTCCAGGTTCTTGACAATGATACCACCAGAAATCTTC
>JAZQBW010000061.1:0-12400 GCA_045545895.1 Faecalimonas sp. | reverse complement strand
CGAAGTTTGCGACAAATTAGTAGACGCCATCAAATCTGACAAGTATGACGTTATCATCATCAACTTTGCAAATCCTGATATGGTTGGACATACAGGTGTGGAAGAAGCAGCTATCAAAGCTGTAGAGGCAGTTGATGAATGCGTAGGAAAAGCAGTAGATGCTGTGAAGGAAGTAAATGGTCAAATGTTCATCTGTGCAGACCATGGTAATGCAGAACAATTATTGGATTATGAGACAGGTGCACCATTTACAGCTCATACAACAAATCCAGTTCCATTTATCTTGGTAAACGCAGACCCTGCATATAGTCTCCGAGAAGGCGGATGTTTGGCAGATATTGCTCCGACATTAATTGAGTTAATGGGAATGGAACAGCCAAAAGAGATGTCAGGGGCATCATTGTTAGTGAAATAAGGTAAATAGATACTAAAAGGATACGAGGTGATTCGTATCCTTTTTTTGTCATTGGCTATGCAACTATTTTCTACTATTTATAACCTACAAATGGTTGAAATGTAGGTTATTGTAGGTTATAATATACACAAAGAAATATAGGTGGTGATATTTGTGACCGATGCTTATGAATTAATAGAGCGTATAGAAAAAAGAATTGCAGAACTTCCCAACGGATATATTTCCAAGAAGAACATACAAGGAAAGATACGTTATTATCTTCAATGGAGAGAAGAAGGGAAAATCAAAAGTAAATACATTCGAGAGGAAGAACTGGAACAACTGGAGGAACAGATTGAAGAACGAAAAAGATTAGAAACTCATCTAAGAGAGATGCAGGGGAAATATCCCACAAGAGCTGAAAAGGCTTTCAAGTTTGAAACAAATGTGACAATAGGTGCTAATTTACTTAGTATGGTAAAAAAAGTCAAAGGCTTAGAGAAAAGAGAAATTTTTCATCAAATCACAAATTATCTTTACAGCAAAGATTACACTCGTGTATGTGCAGTTTATGGTCTTCGAAGAACAGGAAAGACTACAATGCTATTTCAGGCAATTGCAGATATGTCCGATGAAGATTTTAAAAGTAGTGCCTACATCAAAGTTAGAACCACAGACCAAATGGATATGGTGATTCATGATTTGGAAAAATTAAATAGAGAAGGCTTTTTGTATGTGTTTATTGATGAAGTAACGTTAATGAAGGATTTTATTGATTCGGCTGCTTTGTTTTCTGATATTTATGCACAAATGGGAATGAAGATTGTTTTGTCTGGTACGGATTCATTGGGCTTTTGGTTTGCAGAAGGAAATGAACTGTATGATCGAGTGAGAATGGTTCACACCACCTTCATACCATATAGGGAATATAGTCGATTACTAGGAATTGATAGTATCGATGAGTATATACGTTATGGAGGAACACTTCGAGCAGGTGAGATTGATTTTGATGACGAGGAACTAAGAGTGGGAGATGCTTCGTTTCGGGATGATGAGACAACCCGAAAATATATAGACACGGCCATTTGTCAAAATATTCAACATTCATTAGAATGCTTTAAATATGGGAGTTATTTTAGACATTTATATGATTTGTATGATGCAAGAGAGCTTACAGGTGCGATTAACCGTATTATTGAGGATATGAACCATCGTTTTGTACTTAATGTATTGACAAGAGATTTTAAATCTAATGATTATGGGATGGCAGCAAATAATCTTCGAAACGAGAAAAACGTGGAAAAACGTACTGATATTCTGGAACAAATTGATAGAGAAACAATTACAAGAAGGTTGATGGAGATTCTTGATATACGCAATAAAGAGCATCAAACAGTGGAACTAAAGCAATCCCACGTGGTTTTAATAAGGGAATATCTAGACGCATTGGACCTAATCACAAAGTGCCCAATTGAAGCGGGTGAGATAGGTATGGAAAAGGAGGAAAGGATATTATTTAATCAGCCGGGCATGCGATATTGTCAAGCACAAGCACTTGTGTATTCTGTTATGAAGGATGATAGATTTGCGCTATTACCAAAAGAGGAGAAAGATTTTATAACGGAACGTATTTTAGAGGAAGTGCGTGGAAGAATGTTGGAAGATATAATTTTATTGGAAACATCGAAAGCATTAGGGAAGAATTACAATGTCTTTAAGCTACAATTTAAAAGAGGCGAATTTGACATGGTTATTTATGATAAGAAGGAAAATGCTTGTGGGATTTATGAGATAAAGCATAGTAGTGAATATGTAAGAGAACAGGCAAGACATCTTATGGATGAAGAAAAAATTGCACTTACTACGCCACGCTATGGACGGCTTGTAAAGAGGTATGTGTTATATCTTGGCGATAATATGGATACCGAAGATGGAATTTCATATCGCAATGCAGAAGAATTTTTGAAAAAGCTTCCTGATTTCACCTTAAATGATGTTGTTGTTCGAGTTCAGACTGCAAATGGGGTGACACATTATAGAAATAAAATAAAAGAATTGCGAGAACGGATTGGAATGAACCGCAAGGAATTCTGCGACTATTTTGAAGTCCCAAACCAAGTGCTTTTAGAATGGGAATCAGATGAAGAGCGTGTGCCAAGATATGTTTTGCGAATGTTGGACTATTATGTAAAATCAAATGAAAAAAGATAATTTCTTAAAACTTATATAAATTATGGCTCTCAGATTGACAAAGCAGGATTAAAAAAGCTACAATGACTACAGCGTGATAGGAAGGAGTAAATCGCATGAATTGGATTAATAAATTAGAACGAAAATTTGGTAGATATGCAATTCCAAATTTAATGTATTATATTATCATTCTATATGCATTTGGCTTTGCAATAGACTTGTTTGCACCGGGGTTTTATTATGAATATTTGTCGTTGAATGCCTATGCAATTTTACATGGACAGGTTTGGCGTATTGTGACGTTTATTATACAACCGCCATCTACAAATTTGTTGTTTGTAATCTTTACTTTATACCTATACTATATGATAGGACGACAATTGGAGTTTGCATGGGGAACTTTCCGTTTTAACTTATACTTTTTTACGGGAGTCCTGCTTCATATTATTGCAGCGTTGCTCACATATGCAGTGACCAATGTATCTCTTCCAATAGGAACCGGATACTTGAATTTGTCCTTGTTTTTTGCCTATGCAGCAATGTATCCAAACCAGCAATTCTATCTTTTTATGATCTTACCGATTAAGGTGAAGTTTCTAGCGTGGATAGATGCAGCATACTTTGCTTATGCGATTTTGCAGGCCTTTTTGCCATCCTATGGTGGCAGCATTTATGGTTTTTACTACAAAGCAAATGCACTTGCGGCCTTTGTTTCTATTTTGAATTTCCTAATATTCTTTTTGTCTATGAGAAACATGAGGAGATTTGGGGCAAAGGAAATTCATCGAAAGCATGTATATCAAAAAGAAATACGTGCGGCTAAAGCAGCTAATGTTGGCCCGGATGGAGCCAGACATCGCTGTGCGGTATGTGGAAGAACAGAGTTAGATGATGAAAATTTGGAATTTCGCTACTGTTCAAAATGTAATGGGAATTATGAATATTGTCAGGATCATTTGTTTACGCACGAACACATAAAATAATCTGATATTTGGGAGGTATTGCATGAAAAAAACTAAGATTGTTTGTACAATGGGACCAAATACCAATGATAAAGACTTGATGAGGAAATTAGTGGAAAGTGGAATGGACATTGCTCGCTTTAATTTTTCTCATGGAGACCATGAAGAGCAAAAGAGTAGAATGGATATGCTAAAAGAGATCCGTGAAGAAGTAGGGAGTCCGGTTGCCATTCTCTTAGATACAAAAGGCCCTGAGATTCGTACAGGATTACTAAGGGATGGAAAGAAGGTAAACCTGGAGGAAGGTCAGATTTTTACTCTTACTACAGAAGTAATTGAGGGGGACGAAAGAAAGGTTTCCATTACTTATGATGGTCTGGCGGAGGACTTGGAGATTGGAAAAACAATCTTGATTGATGATGGATTGATTGAACTAAAGGTAAAAGAGCTTACAGATACAGAGATTGTTTGTACCGTAGTGAATGGTGGTGAACTTGGACAAAGAAAAGGGGTTAATGTCCCTAATGTTCCGGTAAGGCTGCCGGCGTTGACACAAAAGGATAGAGAAGATATTATTTTCGGTGTGGAGCAAGGCGTGGATTTTATCGCTGCATCCTTTGTACGTTCAGCAGAAGGGATTTTGGAAATCAAAGAACTTCTCAAAGAATGCAATGCACCTTATATTCCGATTATTGCCAAAATCGAGAACGCTGAGGGAATCACGAATATTGATGAAATCCTTCAATGTGCAGATGGAATTATGGTAGCAAGAGGAGATTTAGGTGTGGAGATTCCACCACAGGAAGTGCCATACTTACAAAAGTGGTTGATTCAGAAGTGTAATGACCATTACAAACCAGTTATTACAGCTACACAGATGTTGGATTCCATGATGCGTAATCCAAGGCCAACCAGAGCAGAAGTAACAGATGTTGCAAATGCAGTTTATGATGGAACAGATGCGGTGATGCTATCGGGAGAGACGGCCCAGGGCAAATATCCACTGGAAGCGCTCCAAATGATGGTACGCATTGTAAAAAATACAGAGAAACATTTAGATTATGATAATCTTTTGGAAAAGGCACAGGCAAATGGGAAGAAAAGCATCTCCAGTGCAATCGGATATTCCTCCGTTGCAACGGCAACTAGCCTGAATGCACAGTGCATTATCACACCAACAGCATCGGGAGCAACTGCCAGAGTTATATCCAAATTCAGACCAAAAGCGATGATCGTTGGTGTGACACCAAATGAGGATGCGCTTCGAAGAATGCAGATATTCAGAGGTGTGTATCCTTTGAAGTCTATTCCATATCAGTCTACTGAAGAAATTTGCGAGGATGCAATCAAGCTAGCAAAAGCAAATGGTATGGTAAAGACCGGAGATATTGTTGTGGTAACAGCAGGCATTCCTTCACCGGTTATAAAGAAGGAAAGCGAAGGTATGAGCAATATGATGCGTATTGCGATTGTGGAATAAAATAGTTGTTGCATTATCCATTTATTTGTGGTAATATAAGTGTCGGAAAAAATATATATTATTACCAAGAGACATGAGCAAGGTAAATAGAGTGATTGAGAAATCACCTTATTTTCTTGCTCTTTTTTGTTTTGAAATCTAGAGGAAAAAGGAGAGAAAAAGAAATGTATGATGTAGCTATTATTGGTGCCGGTGTAATTGGCAGTGCCATTGCAAGAGAATTGTCAAGATACCAGGCAAACATCTGTGTCATTGAGAAGGAAGAGGATGTATGTAACGGTACATCCAAGGCAAATAGTGCGATTATTCACGCCGGATTTGATGCAAAACCAGGTTCTTTAAAGGCGATTTTAAATGTGCGTGGAAACAAAATGATGGACGCGCTTTCAGATGAGTTGGATATTCCTTTTATGAGAAACGGTTCTTTGGTTGTATGTACAAAAGACCAAGATAAAACAGGACTTCATGACTTATTACAAAAAGGAATTGAAAACGGTGTTCCGGGACTGAAAATAGTAGAACGTGAAGAATTACTTAAAATGGAGCCAAACATAAGTGATGACGTCACATGTGCACTTTATGCTCCGACTGGCGGAATTGTATGTCCATTTCATATGACCATGGCTTTTGCTGAAAATGCATGCATGAATGATGTGTCCTTTTTCTTAAATACAAAAGTAAACAGCATTGATAAAAATGAAGGCAATTATGTGCTCAAGGTGCAGCATGTTGATACCAATCAAGAAGAATTCATACAAGCCAAAGTAGTGATTAATGCAGCAGGTGTTTACGCTGATGAATTCAATAATATGGTGAGTGAACATAAATTACATATTACAGCCAGAAAAGGTGAGTACTGTTTACTTGACAAAGATGCAAGTCATCATGTATCTCACACCATCTTCCAATTGCCATCTAAAATGGGAAAAGGGGTATTGGTGACACCTACTGTTCATGGCAATTTGTTGGTTGGACCAACTGCTGAAGATGTGGACAATAAGGAGTCCTTAAATACAACACAAGAGGGATTGGACTCTTTGGCAAGAACGTCGGCTCTTAGTGTGAAAAATGTACCTATGAGACAGGTAATTACTTCCTTTTCGGGATTACGTGCTCACGAGGATTGTAATGACTTTGTAATTGGGGAGCCAGATGATGCAAAAGGCTTCTTTAATGTAGCGGGGATTGAATCGCCTGGATTATCCTCTGCCCCGGCTATTGGTGAAATGGTTGCAAGCAGTGTAAGAGATTATCTTGGACTTTCCGAAAAAACTAACTTTATTGCTAAAAGAAAAGGAATTTTAAAGCCGGAAGAACTTTCGCTTGAAGAAAGAAACGAATTGATAAAAAGTTGTCCTGCATATGGTAACATCATTTGTCGATGCGAGATGATTTCTGAAGGAGAAATTCTTGACGCCATTCATCGTCCATTAGGCGCTCGTTCATTGGACGGAGTAAAAAGACGTACGCGTGCTGGAATGGGACGATGTCAATCCGGATTTTGTTCGCCGCGCACCATGGAAATTCTGGAGCGTGAACTTCCACTTACCATGTATGACATCACAAAAAATGGTGGAAATAGTCAGTTAGTGGTTGGAATCAACAAGGAAATATAGGAGGTTGAATGGTAATGAAACAGTATGATTTGGTGATTGTAGGTGGAGGTCCTGCAGGCCTTGCTGCAGCTGTTGCGGCAAGAGATAAGGGAATTCAAGATATTTTAATTATAGAACGAGACAAAGAACTTGGGGGAATCTTAAACCAATGTATTCACAACGGGTTTGGTCTGCATACATTTAAACAAGAATTAACAGGTCCAGAATATGCATCACGTTTTATTGAACAGGTTCTGGAACGTGGAATTGAATATAAATTAAACACAATGGTGATGGATATCACTCCTGAAAAATATGTAACAGCCATGAATCGCGAAGACGGAATGTTTCAAATTTCTGCAAAGGCAATTATTTTAGCTATGGGATGTCGGGAACGTTCTAGAGGCGCATTAAATATTCCTGGTTATCGTCCGGCAGGAATTTTCTCTGCAGGAACAGCACAACGTCTCGTAAATATGGAAGGGTATATGCCGGGAAAAGAAGTTGTAATCCTAGGTTCCGGCGATATTGGTCTTATCATGGCAAGACGAATGACATTGGAAGGGGCAAAGGTGAAGGTAGTTGCTGAACTGATGCCATATTCCGGTGGATTGAAGCGTAATATTGTTCAATGTCTTGATGACTTTGACATTCCTTTAAAATTGAGTCACACGGTTGTTGATATTGAGGGCAAGAATCGTGTGGAGGCGGTCACAATTGCCAAAGTTGGTCCAGACCGCAAACCTATTCCGGGAACAGAAGAGCGTTACACTTGTGATACACTCCTTCTTTCTTGCGGCTTGATTCCGGAAAATGAATTAAGCAAAAGCGCAGGAATCGCCTTAAACCTAGTCACGTCCGGTCCTATTGTTGGCGACAATTTAGAAACCAACGTAGACGGAATTTTCGCATGCGGTAACGTTCTTCATGTTCACGATTTGGTAGACTATGTTTCGCAAGAAGCAGCTACTGCAGGGAAAAATGCAGCGCTATATATCTTAAATGGTTCTGCAATGAATGTTAAAACAGTAGAGATTGCTCCGGAAGGTGGCGTTCGTTATACAGTTCCAAAATATATTCGTCCTACTGAAATGGATGACAACATAACTGTTCGTTTCCGTGTGGGAGACGTTTATAAAAACAAAGCAATTGTCACTTATTTTGATGACGAGTTAATTAGCAAACGTAAACGTCCTGTTATGGCTCCGGGAGAGATGGAGCAAGTTATTTTAAGTAAAAAGAAACTTGCGGAATATCCGAACCTAAACAAAATCACAATTTGCATCGAAGATGTGTAGGAAGATTGGAGGATACTATGAATACTAGAGAATTAACCTGTATTGGATGCCCACTTGGCTGTTCATTAACTGTTTCATTAAATGCAGACGCTGATGGAAGTGTGGAAGTTATAAGTGTAACCGGAAATACTTGCCCAAAAGGTGATATTTATGCCAGAAAAGAAGTGACAAACCCAACCCGTATCGTGACTTCTACTGTCCGCGTAAAAAACGGAACATCTCCAATGGTAAATGTAAAAACAGAAACAGACATTCCTAAGAATAAAATTTTTGCTTGCACGAATGCTTTGCGAGGAATAGAAATTCCGGCACCTGTCAAAATCGGGGATATTGTATTGGAAAATGTTGCTGATACTGGTGTAAATGTGATTGCAGCAAGAAATATTATGGCAAAATAATGCAATATGTTGTATAATACAATTTAGTATAGAAATGGGAGTACATCTATGAGAAAAGAGTTTTTAGAAGCATTGGAAGATTCCCCAATCATTGCAGCGATTAAGGATGATGATGGATTGAAAAAGTGTATTTCGTGCGACAGCCAGGTTGTCTTTGTTTTGTATGGGGATATCATAAGTATTCCTGATATTGTAACGAAGATTAAAGAAGCCGGAAAAATTGCAATGGTACATGCCGATTTGATTTCCGGTCTCGGTTCGAAGGAAATTGCCATCGATTTTCTAAAAAAGAACACCTTAGCAGATGGGATTATCACAACGAAACCTAATTTAATCAAACGTGCAAAAGAGCTTCATCTTTACACGATTCTCCGTCTGTTTTTGATTGATTCTATGGCCTATGAGAATATTGAACGTCAGGTGAAGGCGGCAAAACCGGATGTAATTGAGGTACTTCCGGCGCTCATGCCAAAAATTGTTTCTAAAGTATGCAAACTTTCGCCAACTCCTGTCATTGCCGGTGGGCTTATTTCTGAGAAAGAAGATATTATGAACTTACTTCAGGCGGGAGTGACCAGTGTTTCTTCTACAAATGATAAGATTTGGTTTATATAGGAGGCGAAATAGATGAATATAGTACAGGAAATACATACCGCTTTTATGTTAGAGGGCATCTTAGATGCATTTGTGAAAATGATACTTGCTTTAGTATGTGGGGGTGCAATTGGAATTGAACGAGGACGTAAGAAACGTCCTGCAGGATTCCGTACCTATATGCTGGTTTGCCTTGGCGCAACTTTGGTTATGATGACCAATGATTTTATTTGTCAGGTATATGGAACCGGTGATGTGGCGCGTATGGGAGCTCAGGTTGTGAATGGGATAGGTTTCCTTGGTGCAGGTACAATTATTACAACCGGTCATAATCGCGTGAAGGGTCTTACTACAGCAGCAGGCCTTTGGGCGTCTGCTTGTATTGGACTTGCTATTGGAAGTGGCTATTTTGCAGGAGCCGTTATTGGAACCTTTATGATTGTTGTGGTGATGGTGTTTTTACATAGTTTTGACAGACGCATTATGGCAAATACAAAAGTGGTAATGCTTTATATGGAATTTAAGAAAATGTCAGTAATTCGGAGGCTCAGTGCCTATGCAAAAGAAAACCAGATTGTAGTAGATGATGTGGAAATAGAGTCTCCGGACCCTACTAGAACATCAAAGGTTGCGGCAGTGGTAACCCTTCGCTTGCCAACAAAATGTGTGCATATGGAACTGATAGAGAAGATTAGCGACATAGAAGGAATCATTTATGTAGAGGAAATATAGAAAAGAATCTCAGCAAAGTTGGCTGAGATTTTTTGTTTGCATAATATGCAGTGCTATGCTATAATGTTAAAGGTTATGGGCAATTATAAGAGCCGAGACCACTGAAAAGTACACCTTGTAAAAAAGTCTAGATGTATTTTTTAGTTGTTTCGGAGGAAATTGCTCAAGGATAAAATAAAGGAGAACAGAGTATGTTTAAAAAATTTGAAATGCAATTAGCAGGCAGAACTCTTCGTGCGGATATCGGTAGAGTAGCAGCTCAGGCAAACGGTGCAGTACTGATGCACTATGGTGACACTGTTGTATTATCAACAGCGACAGCTTCAGAAAAACCAAGAGAAGGGATCGATTTCTTCCCACTCAGTGTTGAATACGAAGAAAAGTTATACGCAGTAGGTAAAATCCCTGGAGGATTCAACAAAAGAGAAGGGAAAGCATCTGAAAATGCAATCCTTACATCCCGTGTAATCGACAGACCAATGAGACCGTTGTTCCCAAAGGATTACAGAAACGATGTTACACTTAACAACATGGTAATGTCTGTTGACCCAGACTGTACACCAGAACTTACAGCAATGTTAGGTTCTGCAATTGCAGTGGCAATTTCTGATATTCCATTCGATGGACCAACATCTACAACACAAGTTGGTTTAATTGATGGAGAATTTGTATTTAACCCTAACGCAGCACAAAGAGCAGTATCAGACCTTCAACTTACAGTGGCTTCTACAAGAGAAAAAGTAATCATGATTGAAGCCGGTGCAAACGAAGTTCCGGAAGACAAGATGATTGAAGCAATCTTCGCAGCTCATGAAGTAAACCAGGAAGTAATCAAATTCATCGATACAATCGTTGCTGAATGTGGAAAACCAAAACATGAGTATACAAGCTGCGCAGTTCCGGAAGAATTATTTGCAGCAATGAAAGAAATCGTTACTCCAGAAGAAATGGAAGTAGCTGTATTTACAGACGAAAAACAAGTAAGAGAAGAAAACATCCGTCAGATCACAGCAAAATTAGAAGAAGCATTTGCGGAAAACGAAGAATGGTTAGCAGTATTAGGTGAGGCAATTTATCAATACGAAAAGAAAACTGTTCGTAAGATGATCTTAAAAGACCACAAACGTCCAGACGGAAGAGCGATTGATCAAATCAGACCACTT
Source organism: Faecalimonas sp. (assembly GCA_045545895.1). Lineage (GTDB taxonomy): Bacteria > Bacillota > Clostridia > Lachnospirales > Lachnospiraceae > Faecalimonas. The sequence goes on along the minus strand of JAZQBW010000061.1, from coordinate 1,594 downwards.
GCTGCTGAAACAGACCTGATTCCAAGAGTTCATGGTTCAGCAATGTTTACACGTGGACAAACTCAGATTTGTACAGTAACAACACTTGGACCTTTATCGGAAGCTCAAAAATTAGACGGATTAGATGAAGCAGAAACATCTAAGAGATATATGCATCACTATAACTTCCCAGCTTACTCAGTTGGTGAGACAAAACCATCAAGAGGACCTGGACGTCGTGAAATTGGTCATGGTGCATTGGCAGAGAGAGCGTTGGTTCCTGTACTTCCAAGTGAAGCAGAGTTCCCATATGCAATCCGTACCGTATCAGAAACATTTGAATCAAACGGTTCTACATCACAAGCAAGTATCTGTGCATCAAGTATGTCACTTATGGCAGCAGGTGTACCGATTAAAGCAGCAGTTGCAGGTATCTCAGCAGGTCTTGTAACAGGTGATACAGATGATGATTATTTAGTATTAACAGATATCCAAGGTTTGGAAGACTTCTTCGGAGACATGGACTTTAAGGTAGCTGGTACACACAAAGGTATCACAGCAATCCAAATGGATATTAAGATTCATGGTTTAACAAGACCAATTATCGAAGAAGCAATTGCTTGCACAAAGAAAGCAAGAACATATATCTTAGATGAAGTTATGGCAAAGACAATCGCAGAGCCACGTCCGGAAGTTGGACCATATGCTCCAAAGATTCGTCAGATGCAGATTGATCCAGCTAAGATTGGTGATGTTGTTGGACAACGTGGTAAGACAATCAACGCTATCATTGAACAAACAGGTGTGAAGATTGATATCACAGACGAGGGTGCAGTTTCTATCTGTGGCGTAGACGCTGAAAAGATGGAAGAAGCAATGAAGATGATTGCTGTTATCGTTACAGATTTCGAAGCAGGAATGGTATTTGAAGGAACAGTTATCAGCATCAAAGAATTCGGTGCATTCGTTGAATTTGCTCCTGGAAAAGAGGGAATGGTTCACATTTCTAAGATTTCTAAGGAAAGAATCAAACAAGTAGAAGATGTTCTTACATTAGGCGACAAGGTAAAAGTTGTTTGTCTTGGAAAAGACAAGATGGGCAGAATTAGCTTCTCTATGAAGGATGTTGTAGAAGAATAAGAGATAAGATTAGAGATATGTAATTGAGTTCAGTTACATATCTCTTTTTTTTGTCTTGTGGGTTTGCATAAATTTGGATTTGTGGAGAAGATTTGTGCTTTTCTTGCCCAACGTTTGGGCAAGATTGCAGGCAATTGACAACACAAGTTGCAGTTTTTCTCGAGTTTAGGGGACAAAATCATCTAGATATCTCGGAAATCATAAAACTATCTGCCGAGATTTAGGGGGTTTAGCATGGTTTGAAAAATCGCAGCATCTATATCTGCACAATATAACAAATATATATGCCGAAAATTCTTAATTAAGCTACTTGCGTTTGTTTAATAGCATATAGTTTAGCAGATAAAACTTTTAAAAAGTAAAAAAATAGCCGTTGGACAATTCAAATCTGTAGATAACGGAAGATATTGACTTCAATTTTGTCAAATCACGGCACTTTTACGGTGATAATGCAAATTGTTGAAAATAAAACCGT
>JAZQBW010000060.1:0-34637 GCA_045545895.1 Faecalimonas sp. | reverse complement strand
CTGCTCTGCATAAAACAATTCCCGCTCTGGGAAATTCATTTTCACCCAGGAACTTACATTCTCCATCAGCCTGTCTACCCATACCTCATTCATCGGCCACAAATGCTCCGGTGCAATAAATTTTTCAAAAGACTCCACACTGCATGGACCTAAAACAGCACACTCCGATGCCAATGGTGCAATTTTGTCAGAGATATAGCTGCGATAGCCATCTACTCCATCTGTAATACAACGTTCAAAATTTCCCCAATGGCAATCTCCATTACTTGGATCATTTCCCACATCTGTATAAGAGCATGGTGACTGACGATAATACGGTCGGGTATTATCATAGAAATTCACAAAGCCTGGCAAAATATAATTTACCATGAAATCCCCTTTAGAAGTCTCCAAGGCAAAGCTTCCCGGTTTCTCGTTGCCACCGCTCCAATAAACTAATGATGGATGTACGCGCAATCTTCGTACCTGATATTCCACTTCTTTCAGAAAATTCTCTACCCATTCAGGATGGTCATCTGGCACATCCTGACAAGCCAGCATTAGATCCTGCCAAACCATGATTCCCTTTTCATCACAAAGATTATAGAACTCTTCCGTTTCGTAGATTCCGCCGCCCCAGATACGGAGCATATTAAAGTTGGCCTCAATGGCACGGTCAATGAATTTCTCATACTGCTCTTTTGTAATGTTGCCGGTAAAGCACTCCATTGGTACCCAGTTAGAGCCCTTCATAAACACTTCCACATCATTGACACAAAGCATGTGATTCAGCCTGTCATCCCCCTGTGGATTCTCTACCACCTTTACCGTACGGAACGCCAATCTGCCAGAATAACTGTCACAAAGTTTATCATCTCTATACAGCTCCACTTTGTAATTGTATAATGGTTGTTCTCCATAACCTACCGGCCACCAAAGCTGCGCATTATTCAACGAGAAATTCACAAAGCATTTGCTTCCTTCTAAAACAATTTCCTTTGTGAGACATGGTTCCCCAAAAGGAGTCTCTGACACAGAAAAAACAACTTTATCATTCTGTTTATCTGCCCCTGCTACTGCAACCACACTACCTGGGGCATACACATTCATAAGGTTGTAATTCATCTCCGCAAAAATCGTAACATTACCCTTTAAATCTGTTCTGTAATGGGTATCCTTAATACGATACTTGGATCCTATATTTAAATATACCTTTCTCCAAATACCATATCCGCACATATTCGGTGCCCAGTCCCATCCAAAATGGCACTGTGCTTTCCTCACAAAGAAACGCTCTTTGTTAAAAATAGAAATGTAATCATCGGCTTTCTCACCCTCTTCAATGGCTTTGATGGTAGATTTCATTTCTACTCTTAATTGGTTTGCACCCCTATGTAAAAAAGGCTTGATTTCATATGCATACTCAAGAAACATATTCTCTGTTTTTCCAAGCAAATGCCCATTCAGGTAAATCTCTGAAAACAAATCGATTCCCTCAAACACCAATTGTACAGACTCCTCCGCTAGCATCGCTTCATCTGCTAAAATCTCTGTCACGTAAGTAAAGTCTCGTTTTGAAATCCAATCCACGTTTCTATGGTTCAAGTCATAGTAAGGGTCTTCAATCACTCCTGCATTTTTCAAATCCACCGTGATGTCCCCGGGAACTTGTGCAACGATTTTCTTGTCATCATATAATAATTCCCAATTGCGTAATTCTAGTTGTCTCATATATGTCTCCTACTGTAAATTACCAACTTTTCTTAGTTTTCATATTAGAAGATAGCAGGAGGAAGTTATACTCCCTCCTGCCATAGTTTTTTGTTGACTTAAAGTCTATAGGTCATCTTTATTTAGATTTTCTGCAGTCATATCTCGATTAATTCCACTGCTATTTTCACCGACTTTTGTAACACCAAGATTGATACAGTCATTAGCAAGACCGGCAAATTCGGCAGAACCTCCAAAATCACTGCTCACATCTTTACCTGCTACGCGAAGCAAGATAAATCTTACAGAAATTGCTTCTAATTGGATGCGCTCTTTCAAGATAGCTTTTTGTGTATCATCAATACTTGCGCTATCAACAGCATCATAGGCTTCTTTCATGTATCTATACACTGGCATCATAGGATGATCACCAGAGCCACTCCAGCCCCAGGCAGCATTTCTTGTATTAGAATTCTTGCTTCCCCAACCATTCCATGCTGTAACCGTCTGGTCTATCAATGTATGATATCCTCCTGGCGTACCATAATAATCATCTAAATCACAAGTCTCATTGTAAGAAATATCTTCTATCGTTTTTACATTCGCATATACATCTTCCATCAATGCTCTTTCAGCACGCAGCGCCTCTTTCATCGCCGTTGCCACTTCTTCTACTATAAAGTATGCATTCATGAAATTATCGATTAGCTGATTATACTCGGTATCTGACATTGTTGGATTCTTTGCTAACTCATTTGACAAATAAACTTTCAAACGAGTCCAATCTGTGGATGTATCGTTACCATCACCTAACGTAGCTCCGTCTCTTCCATCTGGTGCCCATTGTGCAATATCATAGACTGCACTTACACCACATTGCGCTGCTAATGCATAGTTCTTCTGTAATGCATTCAAACTATCAAACGGAGTCAGATAGTTACCTGGGAACGCATGATATGCCCAAAGAAGAACATTACCATCTCCTGCCAAACCAGCCCATTTTTGAAGTTCCACATCTGCATCATAGGTAATACTAGAAGAAACCTCGCTCGGTATATTGTCATTATCTCCATGAGACAATGGTACATACCAGTTTGCCTCCAAAGGCGCATATGCAACCTGCAATGTAATGTTTTCCGTATTTGCAAATGTGGTGCCGTCCGTTGGTGCTTGCACTGTACTCAAATAAGCTAAAAGTATCAAGTTGATATCTCTCTTCGCATTATTTGCATCCATCAATGCTTGCAATTCCTGAGCAACTGCATTCATAAATTTCACATACTGAGCTGTACGTTCAGGACCTGCATTTGTATTAGTGAACCATTTCGTATCATCTGTTAAACCAAAACGGAAATTACTAAGATCAGGTCTTCCAACAACATACTTGTCATACAGGTATTGTGCAACCTGTTCTTGTGTTGTCTCACTTGCCAAATCTACATGCCCATTTGTAGTCGTACCACTATAATATGATGAATTAATAAATTCACCTTCTTCATGGTCAGATCCTCCTAGATGTTCCCAATCCACTGTAAATCCTAATTTCTTACGGTATGCCCCATTATCTCTGGTTTCTCTATTCATATCATATACATAATCAATAGTTGGATTGAAGACCACGCTCTTTTTGTCATAAACAATTGATCCGCTTTCGTAGGCGTTCGTTGACACCTTATCTGTATAAATTTCAAGATCAATGATATCTTTTAATAATGCATATACACCATTTAACGTACCTTGTGTTGTCTTACCGAAGATGTAAAGATTGTCACCTTTGCGCTTAATTGCATATCCGTTATCTGTAGATAATTCAGAAGTGTTAAATCCAGCTTTGGTTGCTAAATCAGCGCCTATTACAATATTCTTTGCATCATCTTCCGGTGCACTACTTACTTCTGTTGCAGTATAGTTTGCACCTGTAGCATCATTCATATATGTCGTAAATTCATTTGCTGCAAACGCCTCGTTTGAACCGCTGTAAACTACAGAATAAAGCGCTTGCTTAGCATCGTCTAAAAGCACAATCGGTGCTGCAGATGAAATACCAAATACTTCTGAAAAGTCATAGGTATCATCACCATAGGTAGCTGTAATGTCAGATAAATTCGTCAACGTCTGATTAGACATTGTTAACTTACCTGCTGCATAAATATTCCAAGTGCCATCATCATTCTTAACCATCTTGAATTCGGTCCAGTTATTTGAAATTACAAATGACCCCAAATAAGCTGATTCAATCCAAGCTTCTGTATTAAAATCACTGTATGATTTTCTTGCATAGAAAAGAATCTTGTCATATAAACTTAAATCCACAGATGTAAGGCTGTTTCTTGTCTGAGACCATGAACAGTTCACTCTTGTTGACATAGTTGCATCAATAATTGCATCGTCTTTTTCAATCGGTGTTCCTGACTCAGCATTAAAACTACTTGTTACAACTTCAAGCGGAAGTTTTACATCTTCCTTCAAGATGCCACGTACTTCTGTCATATAAAGAAGCCCACTCGTATTAGATGTAAATCTCATCTGAAGGTCAGAAAGATTCATATCCGCCGGAAGCAAGACACTCTGGAAGTTTCCATTCTTATACATACGATATCCTGCATTTCCTGCACCGTCATCTTCGTATTTAAAAGAATATTCTACCCATTCTTCATCAGCACCTGCAAACAAATCGTTTGCTCCATTTTCACCAAATCCCGTGCTTTCTTTACACACTTCATACCAGTAACCGCTGCCATTTGTTTTCACAGCAAAACGGAATTCGCTATAGATAGACATATCTGCATCCTGCATAAGAGGTGCGTCCCAATATACTTGTCCACCAGGGATAATGGTTGCATACTCATATCCGCCAGCCACATAGGTCTGACTTCTATCCACTATACTGAATTTTTGCGGATTATGGTGCACGCTATCGTGATATGCCCATGGTGAAGAAATCACCATATATTCATGCTCCACATCCAAAATCTCCTGTCGAACCCACTTCACATCTTGCCAATTAATAACATCGTTGGCGAGAAGGTCATATTTCTCGTCATAATTGTTAGCATTCATTTTATATTTTGCTTTTGCTTTCAATGTTTGAACGAGACCTATTGCGTTTGCCGGAACATCACTTCTTAGAACACCAAACACTTCGGAGAAGTAATAAGTTGATGTCCCAAAGGCTACTGTTATCTCTGCTAAATTGCTTAATGCTTGGTCTGTTTTGTACAGTTTCCCCGCAACATAGATATCCCAGTTGTCATTTGCATTCTTTTCCAATTTAAATTCTGTCCAAGTCGTTCCTACAACAAAACTACCAAGTAAATCAGATTGTAACCATGAACTATCTTCTGTCGGTTTTCTTGTATAAAACAAAATCTTTTCGTAGGACATCAGCGGAACATTTGCCAACGGGAAATACTTCATATTGTTATTTGCATCACCGCGCCATGCCATCGGAGCTAATGTAGAATATGTAGCTGTTCCATTCGGCTTTTCTGATGTATCATTCACTGTAGCACCATCAATATCCGCTCCCAATCCGTGGAAATTGCCTGCCACTATCTGAAGAGAAGATGATGCACCTTCTTTTAATGTTCCACGTACTTCTGTCATATAAAGAAGCCCGTTCGTATCAGATGTAAATCTCATCTGCAGGTCAGAAAGATTCAAATCTGCCGGAAGCAAGACACTCTGGAAGTTTCCATCCTTATACATACGATATCCTGCATTTCCTGCACCGTCATCTTCGTATACAAAGGAATATTCTAACCATTCTTCACCAGCCCCCGCAAACAAATTGTTGGCTCCATTATCGCCGAATCCTGTACTTTCTTTACACACTTCATACCAGTACCCGTCTCCATTTGTTTTCACAGCAAAACGGAATTTACTGTAGATAGACATATCTGCATCCTGCATAAGAGGTGCGTCCCAATAAGCTTGCCCACCCGGAATAATGGTTGCATACTCGTACCCACCGGTAACATATGCTTCACTTTTATCTAACACACTAAATTTTCGAGGATTGTGGTGCACACCATCGTGGTATGACCAAGGTGTAGTGACAATCAACTGATCAGTAAGCACTGGTGTATCTGGTTCATCATCGTCTGCTCCATCGGAATATACACCATATACTTCTGAAAAGTAATAAGCTTTATCCCCATAACGGGCACTAAGTTCGGACAGATTACTTAAACTCTGATCTGCACTTCGAAGCACTCCACCTGTGTAAATATCCCACTTATCATTACTATTTCTAACTACTTTAAATTCTATCCAACTGGTATTCATTACAAAGCCTTGTTCTTCCCCATTCAGATCCGGTGACCACAGCTCATGTGATTGAAACCAGCCGCCAGTATTATCTACACCTCTTGCATAGAATATTACCTTGTCAAATTCGCTTAAATCTACCGATGCCAAAGGGCTTTCTGTGCCACTCCAAGATGTAGTAACTTTCGTTGATTTCTTTGCAATAACATTTGGTTTCTCTGCATATGTAATTGTTCCTGAATTCGCATAAAAACTATCTGCTACATATTTCAAGGAAGGTGCTGCACCTTCTTTTAATGTTCCTCGTACTTCTGTCATGTAAAGAGTAGCGTCTCCGCTGTCACTGAATCGCATCTGCAAATCAGAAAGATTCTTTACTTCAATCGTAAGAGAATCGTAATTTCCATCTTTATACAAACGGAATACTGATTTACCATTACTATCTCCTTCATATTTGAAGCTGTATTCTACCCAATTAGACGAGCTACCAGCAAACAGGTTGGCTGCATCATATCCTGCACCTTCATAACAGATTTCATACCAAAAACTTCCATTTGTCTTTAATGCAAATCGGAATTCATTATAACATGTAAGGTCCATATCTCTCATTAATGCGCCACTTCGAGTACTGGAAAGATTCTGACCTGTGCCTGCAACTGTTGTAACACGTTCATATCCTTTCGGTGCTATTTCCGCATCTACCTCAGTTGTCATACTTCCGTTATAGTATGCCCACGGTGAGGTCACCACCATGTGTTCTCCTAAGATTGGAATTTCTACTCCATCGGAATATACACCATATACTTCTGAAAAATAATAAGATTTATCTCCATAACGAGCGCTGAGTTCAGATAAATTACTCAATGTCTGGTCTGCACTTCTTACCACACCACCTGTGTAAATATCCCACTTATCATTGCTGTTTTTAACTACTTTAAACTCTATCCAACTGGTATTCATTACAAAGCCTTGTTCTTCACCATTCAGATCCGGTGACCACAGCACATGTGATTGGAACCAGCCGCCTGTATTATCTACACCTCTTGCATAGAAGATTACTTTATCAAATTTGCTTAAATCTACCGATGCCAAAGGACTTTCTGTTCCGCTCCAAGATGTAGTAACTTGTGTTGATTTCTTTGCAATAACATTTGGTTTCTCTGCATATGTAATAGTTCCTGAATTTGTATTGAAACTATCCGCTACAAATTTCAAGGAAGGTTCTGCACCTTCTTTTAATATTCCTCGTACTTCTGTCATGTAAAGAACAGCAGCTCCGCTGTCACTGAATCGCATCTGTAAATCAGCAAGATTCTTCACTTCAATCGTGAGAGAATCGTAATTTCCATCTTTATACAAACGGAATACTGATTTACCATTACTATCTCCTTCATATTTGAAGCTGTATTCTACCCAACTAGACGAGCTACCAGCAAACAGGTTGGCTGCATCATATCCTGCACCCTCATAACAGATTTCGTACCAGAATTCTCCATTTGTTTTCAAGGCAAATCGGAATTCATTATAACATGTAAGATCCATATCTCTCATTAATGCACCACTTCGAGTACTGGAAAGATTCTGACCTGTGCCTGCAACTGTAGTAACACGTTCATATCCTTTCGCTGCTATTTCCGCATCTACCTCAGTTGTCATACTTCCGTTATAATATGCCCATGGTGATGTCACCACCATGTGTTCTCCTGTCGTCTCTGCCGCCTCTACCGGCAACGTTCCTACCCCCGGTAGGAACGTTGTCAGCACCATGACGACAACTAGAGCCAAAGAAACAATTCTCTTTTTCATATTTTTCAATTTATTCACTCCTTTATTTTCAAGGTGTTCATTACCTTACTTTACGCCATATACTTCTGAGAAGTAATAGGTCGATGTTCCAAACGCTGCTGTTATATCTGACAGCTTACTAAGTGCTTGATTAGATTTATACAGTATTCCCGAAACATAGATATCCCAGTTGCCGTTTCCTTTTTTCTCTAATCTAAATTCTGTCCAAGTAGTTCCGACTACAAAGTCACCAAGTAAACCAGATTGGAACCACGCACCATCTTCAGCAGGTTTTCTCACATAGAATAAAATCTTTTTATATGATGCTAATGAAACATTTGCCAATGGGAAATATTTCATATTGTTATTTGCATCGCCACGCCAAGCCACTGGTGCCTGTGTGGAACCTGTTGCAATTCCATTTGGTTTCTCTGCATCAACCTTGGTTGTTGCACCATTCAGGTCTTCTCCTAAACCATGGAAGTTATCTGACAGGGTCCAAAGGGAAGTTTTTTGCCCTTCTTTTAAGGTTCCTCGAACCTCTGTGATATACAAACGACCATTTGTATCAGCGCTAAATTTCATCCTGATATCCGAAAGATTCAAATCTGCCGGGAACCATGTGTTTGTAACATTTCCTCCCTTATACAGGCGATATCCTGTATTGGTTCCATTCTCTTCGTACTTGAACACATATTCTGTCCATTCAGTCTCTGCACCTACAATGGCTCCAAAATCATTATTCGCAGCCAAACCACCTTCATACCAGTAACTTCCGTTTGTCTTTACTGCAAAACGGAATTCACTGTATACAGACATATCCATATCTTGCATCAGTGGTGCATCATAGTACACTTCACCTCCTGGAACGATGTTGGCGTACTCATATCCACCAGCGGTATAAGCTTCACTCTTGTCTAACACACTGAATTTCTGTGGATTGTGATGTACACTGTCATGGTATGACCATGGGGTTGTCACTACAACGTGTTCTCCAACCAGAACCGGTCTGTTATCCTCTGTTGGAACCCCAAATACTTCTGAGAAGTAATAGTTTGACGTTCCTAAGGCTACTGTTATATCCGACAGCTTACTAAGTGCCTGGTTAGATTTATACAGTACTCCTGAAACATAGATATCCCAGTTGCCGTTTGCGTTTTTCTCTAATCTGAATTCTGTCCAAGTAGTTCCGACTACAAAGTCACCAAGTAAACTAGACTGTAACCACGCACCATCTTCAGCAGGTTTTCTCACATAGAATAAAATCTTTTCATATGAGGCTAATGACACATTTGCCAATGAGAAATACTTCATATTGTTGTGCGCATCGCCACGCCAAGCTGTTTTTGCTTGTGTGGAACCTGTAGCTATTCCATTTGGTTTTTCTGTCTCAACTTTTGTTGCCGTACTATCCAAGTCTTCTCCTAAGCCATGGAAATTATCTAATACCACCTGAAGTGAATTTGTTGCACCTTCTTTCAAAGTACCGCGAACCTCTGTAATATACAAACGACCATTTGTATCAGCACTAAATTTCATCCTAATATCAGAAAGATTCAAATCTGCCGGGAACCATGTGCTTGTTGCATTTCCACCCTTGTACAGATGATATCCTACATTCGTGCCTTCCTCTTCGTACTTGAATACATATTCTGTCCATTCAGTCTCTGCACCTACAATCGCACCAAAATCATTATTCGCAGCCAAACCGGCTTCATACCAGTAACTTCCGTTTGTCTTTACAGCAAAACGGAATTCGCTGTATACAGACATATCCATATCCTGCATCAGAGGTGCTGTATAGTATACTTGACCACCAGGAACGATATTAGCGTACTCGTATCCACCAGCTGTATATGCCTGAGTTTTGTCTAATACACTAAATTTCTGCGGATTGTGATGTACGCTGTCATGGTATGACCATGGTGTTGTCACAATCATTGTTTCTACCGGAGTTCCCGGAGTTGGTTCCTGTGTTTCTTCTTCTACACCAAATACCTGTGAGAAGTAATACTTACCATTGCCATAAGTAGCATTTACCTGATTCAGGTTCGTAAGTGAAACATTTGCTGATTTTAAAACTCCTCCACAATAGAGATTCCATGTCTTATTTGCATTCTTCACTAATTTGAATTCTACCCATACATCTCCAAACTGATCTGTACCAAGGAAATCGGATTCAAAATATCCTGAACCTTCGTATTGTCTTGCATAGAAAATCAGTTTGCTATATCCGCTAAGTGCAACATCTGCCAAAGGACTCTTTGTTCCTGACCATGAGGTTTCAACCTTCGTAGAAGATGTTGCGAATCGAATTGGTTTTTCTGTATCCACAGTGTCACCTTGAAGCGTATTAAAGCTTGGTGCCACTACCTTCAATTCGCTCTCTGCACTTTCTCGTACAACACCACGAACCTCTGTCATGTACATTACAGCACCTTCATCATAGGAACCTCTCATCTGTAAGTCAGACAGATTCATGTTGGCTGGAAGCCATACATCTGTTGCCTCTCCTGCTTTGTACATATGGAATTTTTCTGTTCCTGTACCATCGTCTTCACACTTGAAGACATATTCTGTCCAGCCACTTTCATTTTCTCCGGTAAATAGAGCATCATTTTCAAATGTTGTATTATCTCCTGCAAGTTTTACTTCGTACTTGCTGTAAGAGCCACCGCTTGACTTGATTGCAAAGCGGAATTCACTGTAGAGAGACATATCTACGTCTTTCATAGTTGCATGCAAATCATATGCCAGATAATATCCTGGTATCTTAGTCGCATATTCATAGCCTTTCTCAGCATAAGTATTGCTATTATCCATGCTTGCTCGGTAATATGCCCACGGAGATGTTACTACCATCACATCTTCCACTGTTGGTTGTGGTTCCACATAATTCGGATCTGTAATTCCAAATACACTGGTGTACATGAGAGTTGCACCACCGCTGATGGTAAATGTCAAATCTGTCACACTTGCGATTGTAGTATCATGCTTCACATCATTCACATATACATCCCATTCATTTGCAGATGTCTTCACCAGTTCTACCTTGTACCAATCGTTATTGTTAGTCGAGATATAATCTGCATCATGTGTACCATTTACTACACCTTTGTAAAGTTCTAACCATGTGCTATTACTTACATCATCTTTATGTACAAAGAGAATCAATGACTGATAACGTGCTTCTTCCAATTCTTTCAGTCCAAAACCGTTCCAGTTCTGTGGTTGATATTGATAAGTCTTTGCATCTGCAGTCTGACTTACTAATTCATAATTCGCGATCTCTTGTCCCTGTAAATCAAATGCTTCCTGGATTGTCTGATATTGTGAATCGATATAATCCGGTTGCGGCGGTACATAGTTCGGGTCTGCAATGCCAAATACGCTTGTGTACATAAGTGTTGCATTTGCACTCAGTGTAAATGTAAGTTCTTCTGTACTTGCAATAGTACCATCTTTCTTTTCATCATTTACATAGACATCCATTGTACCCTGTGCATTCTTCACAAGTTCAACTTTGTACCACTTGTTATCATTGGTTGAGATGTAATCTGCTAAGTGAGTGCCGTATTGCTCTCCCTTATAAAGTTCTAACCATGTGCTACTATTTACATCTTCCTTATGTACAAAGAAGATGAAAGACTTATATGGTGCTACATCCACATCTGCCATTCCAAAAGTTCTCCAACCCGGTGGGTTGTATTTATAGGTCTTGGCATCCTCTGTCTTACTTACCAATACATAGTTTTCAATCTCTTCCCCATCTATCATTAAAGAGGAAGCAATGGTTTCATATTCGGAATCAATATAGTCTGGTTCCGGTGGCACGTATGCCGGATCGGAAATTCCAAATAAACTTGTGTAGGTAAGCGTTGCATTCGCACTGATTGTAATCATAATGTCCTTTGTTTCCGCAACTGGGACGTCATGTTTTACACCATTTACATACACATCTAATGTGCCTTGTGCATTCTTCACAAGTTCAATCTTGTGCCACTTATTTTCATTGGTAGCAACATAATCTGCTTCATGTGGAATTTGATTTACATCACCCTTTAACACTTCTAAATAAGTGTTCGTATTTACATCTTCCTTGTGTACAAAGAAAAGGAGGGATTTATAAGGAGCATAATCCATTTCCACCATATTGAAGCCTCTCCAGCCATCCGGAGTATGCTCATATGTCTTGGCATCTTCTGCTTTGCTTACCAAGATGTAATTCTCAACTTCTTCTCCTTCTAGTGCTATCGGTGTACCAATCACCTTATATGCGTTGGAGATATAATCTGGTTCCGGTGGTATGTAGTTCGGGTCCACAATTCCAAGAAGACTGGTGATGCGAAGCTCTACTCCATCATTTAATACAAAGCTTAGGTGCTCTGTATCAATAATCGGTGTGTTATTTCTCTCACCGTCCAAATACAGATACATCTGTCCGCCTTCTTTTTTAATCTCCACCTTATGCCAAATATTGTCGTTCTTTTGCATATATGGCGTTACTGTTCCATCATCTGCTGTTTGCAGGATTTCCATCCACTGATTCGGATTCTCGCCTTCTTTCTTAATGAAGAATAACAAATTGCTGTACTGTTTTAATTCTAGGTCTTCAAATCCAAGGGAGCCCCAACTTGGTTGTGTATGGGTATAAGTCTTGGAATCTGCCACGCTCTGTACAAGAATATAGTTTGTGGTTTCTTCCATCTCTGCACGCATTGGAATTCCCACTACCTGATATCTGGAATCCAGCGGTTTTGGCACTACCCCCGATACACGGATGGTTGTGTTGCTATTAAATACAAAGGTATAACTTCCATCCTCTCTTGCCTCTAATACCTGACTACCAGCTTTGACAGCGAAATTGCTGCCTTTCATAAAGCCTTCATTAATATCTACATGGAATTGAAGGGTTGCACCGAGTGCATATTCTCTAGCCGGGATATCAACCTGATAACCTTCTCCTTCTTCCACGCTCAGCATTCCGCCTTGATAATCATCCTTTGGAATGACATAAATATGGCTGAATTTGTAAGAGCCTTTATCCTGTAGACAGAACTGAACATCACTTAGATAATTGCAGCTTCCAATCTTCTCTCCGTCTACATAAAGAGTCATCATTCCTTCGTCATTTTTAAACCAAAATTCATGCCATTTATCATTTCCACCTTGTTCATAGAACTTCTCTCCGAAGCTGAATTTCGCTTCCAAATAGTTACTATGTTTTACATAGAATTTGGCTGCAGCGTATTTCCCAAGATTTATCGCATTTAATTCCCTAAAACTCCATCCCGGATTCACAGATTCCAACACAGAAGCGGTCAAATCCAAGTTTGGAATATCCAAACGGTCAACGCTGTTGATACCAATATCTGCTAACACAGGAACAGGTCTTTTGTTTTCATCACGAAGAAGAATATATCCTTCTCCGTCTAAAGTTCCCGGATCCACATCCACTCCCTGTGTAATGTAGTCATTCTCTGTTACTCCGTCGATAGTAATGGTTGTGTCCTCTTCCACGGTATAACGATACACGCCTTGTTTTCCTGTAATCTCTGTATCGTTTGCCATTACCTTCACATTGCTATCGCTGTAATTTGGATCAAGTACAACAGCAAAGACCAAATCCTCGCCTTTTCGGACATTTGCTGTTCCTTTCTCATCTAATTCAATATCCTTTACCGTAACCGTATAGCCTTCGTTTGCAGAAACGCGTAATGCGCATTTTGCTCCCAGCCACACAAAGAGGAACGTTGCAACAAGAATTGCCATGATTCCTGCGATAATACCATATAAATATTTCTTTTTCATATTGTTCCTCCTCTCTCTTATCTACTTAATCCCGGAAGTTCTGTAGCACTATAACTCCATTCGCTTCCCAGATACTTCTCTGAATTCAAACTCCAAATGGCTTCCATCTTATCTGTGAAAGATAACACGCCTTCCGGCAGCTGAGTCGGAGCTGCACCTTCGCACAGGATAATCAAGTTTTTCATCTGTACGTTTTCATCGAGGCTTCCCGCCAACTTAATACCGTCACTCACCGTATTTTTAGATGGTGTAGAAACAGTAATCAGACATTTTTCAAAAATGCCGGTTCCTTCTACCTCAGCAGCCAGCATGCTGCTTCCGGATGCTTTTTTTGTATACTCAAGTTCCAGATTTACATTGCGAAATGCAATGCCATGTCCTGTAATACTTGGAGCTAAGCCACATCCATTGGTAATATTTCCACTTGAGGTAAAGACTACATTTTCAAATGACAGGTTATTCACCTTTGCATCCAACAATGGTCCAAAGATTCCGCGATAACCGCCGTTGCATTTGATTGTAATATTCTGAATAGAATGATTGCCTCCATCAATGGTTCCTCTAAAACAGCTACCAGCCTCTTTTGCAACAGCCGTTCCGATTCCTGTATATTCTACGCCCGCAAAGTCCAAGTCCTCCGTCACGTAGTAATATGCATCCAGATTATCTGTAGTACCAAGTACCTCAAGCCAATCCTGTGGAGTCTGAATCATTTTGGTGCTGACAACCACATCTACTACGCAGCTAAGGTCACCACTTGTCACTGTCATTGTAGTTGGTCCTGCTTCTAACGGAGTAATCACGCCTTTTTCATCCACAGATGCAATTCCTTTGTTATACATCTTGTATGTCAAGTCTGTTGCTGATGCTTCCGACACATTACCCTCTGCATCTCTGGTGCAGACTACGAATTCTGTCTGAATGCCTTCAGTTGCATTCAGTTCTATGTAATATCCATCTACCTTTGATGCCAGATAAACATTATCCATATTGTCTCCGCCCACGGTTACAACACATTCTGCTTTTGTAGTTCCCATTTTCGCTGTGATAACTGCCTCGCCTTTCTTCTTTCCGAAGATTTCACCATCTATTACTGTGGCAACGCTCTCATCACTACTACTCCAAATGACACTGCCCTCTTCATCAGTCAATGCAACAATCCTTGTCGCCTCTCCTTCCATGAGGGAACATGTTTCCTGTGTCAATTGCATGGAACCACTCTTCTTGCTCCCGCAACCAGTTAGTACTGTCATAGTAAGCATCAGAACCATTAGTATACTTATTAATTTATTTGCTAATTTCATTCTCTCACCCCCCTATGACTTCTTCCAACCGTCAATGTACCCTGTAACGTCGTTGTAGTAAAATTCTCCAGTATTTGTAACTCCAAACATGGTTGAATACTTCTCAAAATCAGCAATATAAGATGTCTTCTCTTCATCCGATAACTGTCCTATATAGAACTTCAGCATCATATATAACGGAGACAGTCTCTCACGCTGAATTCGATTGTACAAAGTCTCATAACGTTCCGGATTTGTTTCCTTCAACGGTTCAATCGTTTCTAACGCTTCATCCATATAAGACATGATGGTCTGTACTGTTTCCAGCGGCCAAAGATTCTTATCATCCAACAAGTAGTAAATCATTCCTGTAGAATTATCATTTACATCTAAATGTTTATAATATCCTCTGATAAAGTGATAGTACTTCTTGATTGCTTCTGCTCCGTCGCCATAGTATTGCTCTATAAACTCCATTGCCAAATCTTCATAATTTTGTGTACTGTCCCATCCAAGTTCTGCCTGACAATAGATTCTCATTGCAGAAAAGCCAGGTGCATTAGCATTCCAATATCCTTGGTCAAAGATTGCTACGGTTCCAATGTCTTCATAGAAACGATAGTATTCCTGTACAATACCGAAATTATTGCAATTGAACATATAGCTGGTAAAGTTTGCACAATAATTCCAGATAGTAATATTCTTCTTTCCAAGTAAATCGCTCCATGCCTTCATCGCATTATAGGATGATTCATTCACCTGATGTGTAGGTTCCTTGGCAAAATCCATACCAATTGGCGCAATCATAACTCCCACATCTTCGTGAATCTTGGTGTCTTCATAGATTGGCTTGTATGTCTTACTCTCTTCGTCATAAACAGTTGGTGCATTCAATGTTGGTCCATACGCAAAGAAGAAATATTTCACCACTCTGTCTGGGTAATTTTGTGCCACATATTCATCCACTGCTTCTGCAATCTTGTTGGTAAACTCCAGTTCCACACCAGAATAATTTCCACCATACTTTTTCATGGTTTCTGCACATTTTTCACAAGTACAGATGGTACTATTGTCTTCACGTCCAATCATGACATATGGCTTGTTTGGACTTGCATCCAAACCACTTTGAACTCTTGAAATAATCTCTTGTTGTGCTCCTTCGCTGGAAAGACACAACTGGTCTCCTCCCGGCGTATACCAATCCGGATGTTCTGCTCCGTAAGTTGCGTATGGAAGGTATACCGTAATCATAGTATGAGCAAAAGTGTTCCATACGGTCTGTGATGAATCAAAACTCTTCACTCTCCATGCATAAAGCGCATCTGAAGATACATCTTTGAATCCAATTTCGCGCACGTCGATGGATGGTCTGTATTGTTCATCAAACTCATAAAGCGGAATGGTATCCATCTCTTCATATACGAATTCATCTGCTGCGTAAAAATGATAGCCTATGGTCGGCTCTAACCACTCGTATACACCATATATGGTTCCGTGATAAGTAGCATCTGTCACTCCTGCAATATATAAGTTGTCATCAATTGTCTTTATAATGTAACCACTTTCCCCTAGCTCTTCCTTTGTTAATGCGATTCCTGCGGATTCCAAAAGTGTCGTCTCTCCCAAAGAGATGTATTTTTTGTCTTCCACTTCTTCCAAATCGCTATCGACCACTATCTTCAGAGTGACACCTGAAGACAATTCCAAGAAAGTATTTAACTCACTTGCAGCAACGTTGGTTGCATAGTCATTCCCTTCCGGAATGACTATGACATAATCGCTTTTTCCATCTTCCACAATATTAGATCCGGAGGATTTGAACTTTTTGGATACATCTTTACCTGTACTGCCACAACCTATTAAAGAACAGAGCATGACCAATACAAGAAACATACTCATGACTGATTTTAATTTCTTTCTCATCCTTCTCACCTCCACTATCTTGCTTCAAACGTAAATGTCTGCACATTGTTGTTACCATTTTCATCTGTCAGATAGAAGTATACGTAATAAGTTCCCTTTTCTTCTGTTGGTATCTTCTTTCCTTCTACCTTTTCCAAGAGTCCGCCTGGTGTACCATAATAAAGTTCAACCTTTACCTTTTCTTTATCACCATTATCTTCTATCTTATAACGTTTTACTTTTACGTCTTTTCCGGCCTTCACGCTCTTCGGGAATTTTCCTTTCAGTTTCACTGTCGGTAATTCGTCATCAAAAGCACTATAGGTCTTAGATACATCTGTCATTCTTCCTGCTTCATCTTTCGCAGAATAAGTAATTGTATATTGTCCTAACTGTTCCGCACGAAGACGATATTCTTTATTTGCCGGTACATTCTTTAATACAGTACCATCCTCTGCCTTCGCCTCGCTTCCATCTGGCGCCAGTATGGTTACTGTCGGCTTGGATACATAATTGAGTACATCATATGCATCTGCTGTTGGAATCGTGATTTCGTCTCCCACTGCACATAGCCCGGAATAAGAACCATTTACAAACAATTCCGGATTGGTATTGTCCTGTACGGTACTTAAGAACGTCTGATTATTGATAGAAATCAAGTCAATTGCACTTGCTCCTGTCACACCTACAAATTCGATTGTGAGATATGCCTCTCCGCTTCCAAATCCTTCAAATTCCTTTACCTTTCCAAGTAGGGCATTTTCTGTTCCAAGTACTTCCAATGAGTCATTGTTATAAGCAATAACTACATTTTCCTGAGATGCGGCACTTAACGTTCCCGGCATCAACACTTCTTTGTCCCCATTTATGGACATCTTGAGTTCCGTTCCATTTTGGATTACATCAAACTGTACTTTTGCATTAATGTTTTCCTTATCAGTTAATGTAACGCGAAGTCTTTCATATGCTGATGCAAAGTTTCCGTTTTCATCGGCATTGGCTTTTAATGCCATATTAAAGTTCCGCACTTGAATCGGTCTTATAAACTGTACCTTCGCGTCTGAATCTGCATTGGCAGTGCGAATTGTCATATAACGGTTATACACGTTGAACTGGGCATTCTCGCCTACAAAATAATCTGCCACAAATTTGTCTGTCGTTCCGACGCTGTGAAGCGATACCGTTCTTTCAACCTCTTTTTTAATTTCCTTGCCATCCACTTCTGCCTTAAACACGAAAGTAATCTTTGCTTCTTTTACACTTTCACTCATTTTCGGCACATAAATTCTGTCTTTTTCTAAAGTGCGTGTTCCTTCTGCATCAGTCACTTCAATGGTACAAATTGCTTTCTTTGCATCTGCACCTACTTTTTCGTAGTAGTTAGCAGTATATTTTTCAAACTCGAATGTTTTATCTGCAATTAACATAGAAGGCAAGACAATCTCTTCTTCATCCAGAATCATCTCAGGCTCAAATTCAAGTTGATATGTTTTACTTTCCTTTGCAACCTGTCCCAGATAATCCTTTACTTCACATACAACAGTAAATTCCCCTTCATCCATCGGGATAAAGCTTCCTGTGAATTCTTTTTCTTCCTTATCATGGATATAATATGTTCTGTATGTCAGTTTTCCACTGCCGCCATCTCCTGCAAAATCCGGGACCTGACATTTGATACCATAAGATAATTTTTCCGAAAACTCACTATTCATAGTGATTGCAACATCTGGTATCTCTGCTTCTATCATCACATCCACAAGCTGCTCTGTGGTATTACCAAATCCATCGGAAACCACATATTTTATCTGATGAAGTCCAGCGTTCTCCGGTGTAAATGCACCTTCTTTTACTTTTAATTCTTCACCATTATGTGTCACTGTAGTAGTCACGACTAATGAATCCTGGCTGCAAAGGTCGTCCTCCAAAATCAAATCAAAAATCGGATAAGCCAGACCAACCTTGCCATTTGGTGCTCCTTCCATACCAAGGTAATCTACCGTCACCTTTGGTGCAGTCGTGTCTGCAAGATTCTCTGTTCCAAGATTCTCTCCATCTACATTCATAATCTTGAAAGTAGCAGTTCCAGATACCGCCATCGGTGTAATCGAAAGCTCTACCTGACTGTCGTCTGTAAATCCTTTCCACAGACTTGTAAACATGGTTGGATCATCCAAATCAACTACTAGATTTTCACGATAATTCTCATCATGTACTAATTCAAACAAGTTGTGACTGTAGATTGCCTTCTCATGGGCATCATAACGAAGTATAAAAGTCTTGTCCGCCAAATCATATTCCGTTAAGTTATATGCCATATCAAAATATGCTAAGAATCCACTCTTATCATGTGCCATGGTATCTTCTATGGAATCTTCCCATACATATGGTGCCTGATCCCAATTGTGTTTCTTCCAAAGTCCCACAAAACCAGGCTGTCCGGTTGCCTTTGCTCTAAGATAACATGCATGTGTTGAATCACTGACTGCTCGTACCGTCACATAATTTTCCGGATCCAATTTGTCTGTCAGTGTAATATAAAATCCTGTCAAATCGTTTGCCCCGATTTTGCTTGGGATGTTGTATAGTTCAATTAACGTATCGTGCTTTGTATTATCTGATAAGTCTAATGTCTTCACATAGGTTGCTGATGAACTATTAGATGACATCTCAATCTGAACTCCAGGCATTTCTGCATTGCCGGTAGTATCATCGTAATACACAACCGTGTCTTCCCCTGCCTCAAAAAGCTTGGATGTATGATAATCCACTTTAAATGCTCTCTCGAACTGATTGGATTCACTTCCTACCTTGTATGTATATACAACACGGTAGTTACCAATCTCATCCAAAGTCATTTCCTTTTCTTCAACCACATCTCCGGATGGAGTAATTACCTGTGCCTTCGCATCATAATCTTTACCACCCACATAGATAGTCGCTTTCGGAATCTTCAAGGTAGAACCCATATCATATGCCGACTTGAATTCTGCACCTACAATACTCGGAATCTTTTCATCTACTGTAACTGACACAGAGTCTTCAAAAGTTTTATCAAACAAAGTAACATTCCAATTTATCGTATAGGTACCTGCTTCTTCAAAGGTGTATTTGAAGTCCTTCTTTACTTGTTTCTTTTCTTCTACTACCTTGTCACCATGCTTAATCGTCACATCAGCATACAACTTCTCACCTTCCATAAGAAGGTCAGATTCCACACTTCGTGCCGGAATCTTCCATGTGGAATGAATTCCCACACTTTCCGATTCTTTATTGTACTCTTCGAAGTTGCAAGCAAGATTTTCTTGGCTATAAGCCACAAGTTTCACATAATTCTCTGCACTTAATTTTTCTGTCAACTGATAGTACAGATAATAAGTCCCTGCTGCTTCTGGGACAAAAGCTAGCCCATCCGCAACCTTACCGCTTGCCAGTTCATTTCCCGCAGTATCAAAAATCGTACATGTAATCTCGTTGTTGATTTTTTCATCTGCAACTCCATATACAGAGGCTTTCGGCAATGTATATTCACATCCTGCTACTGCATATGTGATTAGATTTGTATCAATCATAGACTGTACATATGGCAAATTCGGTTTTCCGTAGTCTTCTCCATTCACATTGTAAATAAGAAGTTCGCCTTTCTTCCCTTCACTTACAGCGGTAAATTCAATGGCTACGTTATACTTATCGAATGGGCGAAGCACATGATTGAATCGTTTCCCATCCATAATTTCTTCTGTTAGACACCAGATAGTTTTGTATTCCTCCTGATCGGATGGTTTCTTAATCTTTAATTCCATAGTGTCCGGATTAAATATAATCGTAGCTGTACTTGCTCCAATCACTGTGGTGTACTTATCATTCTGATTCATAATCGTAGTGTAACCGTGAGCATTATTGTCCCATGTGGACTTTGTCTCATAATAGATACCTGTCGTATCCTCACCTACAGAAACACTCGCCTGAATCTCAGTCCCTGTATCATTGATATTTACAGAGAACGCCTCTCCCGTTGTTACCTCTGTAAAATGAAGTGCATAACTGGAAAGATATGACTTTTTCTTGCTTCCAATTGCCTTTGTTTCAATTGAAAAGTCCCCAGAAAATGTTTCCCGAAAAGTTGCTTTGGTTCCACTGTCATAACTGTAAAGCAATAGACCATTACGAGAATCCTGGAACACTTCATTGGCTGTAGCTGTTCGAGACGTCTTATATTTCACACCGTCGTAGTAAAACCTATCTCCGGTATCTGCCCCCTCAGCTGCCAGTGACAAATCTGCAAAAGTTCCTGTGGTAAGTATGACCGCAAGAACAAAAGCAAATATTTTTTTCCACTTAATCATCCCTTGATTCCTCCTTCTGTTAGATTTCCCATGAGTTTATTTTTAAATATAATAAACAAGATCAAAATCGGTACTAATACAATCACACCACCGGCTATTTTTACTGTTCCTACCGATAATTGATTCGAATAGCTTTGGAAGAATTCGTATAATCCCAATGCCAATACCGGATTCTTGTCTAAAAAGAGCATCGGAACTTGATAATCATTCCAATAACTAATAAAAAACAGAATAAATGTTGTACCAAAGAGTGAGGAAGTCAATGGCATCATAATTTTAAAGAATACCTGATAATGACTAGCTCCATCGATAAATGCAGATTCTGCATAACTCCATGGCAGTTTCTTGTACGCTGCATAGAAAATCAAATAGTATGTATTGGTGAAACCAAAATGCATAATGTATGTTCCCAAAAACGTGTTTCGGATTTGCATTAAATCCATAATCTGCGCCAATGATGGAAGGGAGCCAACAATTGGAATAATCATAGTGACAATGATAAAGTTATGCATAAATCTGCTGAATTTACAATCATACTTCACAATCAAATATGCCACCAAGCTAGTACAAAATGCCTGACACAACGCTCCACCGGCAGAATAAAGCAAAGAATTCAGAAACATCTCTTCTATATAGACATGCTTCACACCGCCAATCACCTTGTCAAAACCATACAGGAAAGCTGTAATATAGTTTTGAAAATGGAAATCCCCGTTCAGCCAAATTGGATCAGCCGCATAAGAATCGGCTGTTTTTAGTGAGGCACCGATAGCCCATATGGCCATTAAAAGAATGGCCAATGTGTAAACTGCTAGGAATGTTCCAATCACAATAGTATATAATGATATATTCTTTCTTTTCTTCATATTCAAACCTCCTAGTCTTCACTTGGGCCGAACTTTTCCAAAGCCCAACGAATCAGCAATGTGATTGGTGCCACAATAAGTGTGAAAAACACACCGCCTGCGGAGGCCACTGCAAACGAACTACTACTTTGGGATACGTCTGCAACATAGTTAAATAGAACATATCCGATACTGTCCGCCTTCATATTTCCTGCACCAGTTCCGTAGAAGGAATAGGCATTCAACTGATTTACTGCCACCTGAGCAAACTGAATTACAATGTAAGACACAATCGACGGGAAAATCATCGGTAAAACAATCTTGGTAAACTGTTTCATCCCTGTTGCCCCATCAAGCTCCGCAGATTCAATTACGGACTGTGAAATCTGGCTCATTGCATTTACATAAATCAGTACACTTGGACCAAACGCAAAGAAGAAACTGAAAAATCCTAGTGCAAGGAATGCCGTCTTATCACTTGTTAATAATCCGTCCGGTCGTACCCCGGTAATCATCTCTGCTACAGTTGGGTACACTTGGTCAACAATACTGTTGTAGAAAATCACCAGAATCAAACCACAAATGATGGATGGCACAAACAAAAACAGTCGAAATGTCTCTGAAAGTGGCATCTTCTTATATATATAGTAGGAAAACAAAAGTCCAAGCGGTATTACAACTACTACCGAAAATACCAAATATATCAGCGAGTTTGGAATCGCCGATGCGAACTTGCTAGTCGCACCGGTAAGTTCCACTGTTAAGAAACGCTTAATCGTTTCTAGACCTACAAATTCCGTAATATATTGAACGCTACCTGTCTCAGCATTTCTCTCAATCACAATGTCTTGGAATGCTAATAAGATACTATTAAAATTCACGCCAATATAAAATATTACAAATTGTAATAAAGGCAACGCGAACATGGACCAATAGAAAATCTTAGTTGGTCTGTTCCACCCATTTCCCTTCTTACCTTGTTTCTTAGTTTTCATATATTTCCTCCGTTATATTCCCGCGAGGTTATTTCCAAACACTGCCCCATGAAATTGTATATGCATGAATCACATTGTTAAAATAACTTTCTGCAGTATCATTAGGGTTGTTTTTAAAATGCACAAACGGGTTTGTTACACTTCCATAAGTCCATCCCCATGTCTTTACATCTAAAAGTGTTGTATTACGGATAGCATCCGAAGTACTTGGATAACAATCCACAATCCAAACCTTCTTGCTGTCATCATTTGCATCCAAATGAAGTTGATACATTTCCTTTCCATATGCGGAAGTTTTAGCCAATGTATCGTCTGTCAACGTGTAGTTAAATGGTCTCATCATACTGGTTGTCTGTGAAAAAATATTCATCACTTCATCGGAATGACAGAATTTTAAAAATTCTTTGGCAAGTGGCATAATCTCTTCTGATGTATTTCCATTAATAAATGTCATTGAATTATTCAGTGTAATAAGCGTTCTGTCTTCTCCAATCTGAGCTTTTGTCGGTTTTGGAATCGGCATAAATCCAAAGTTTCTATTCAGTTTTGCATTGTCGGAAGATTCATTTTCATCAAACCATGAGGTTGCTTCTACCTCCCACCAGTTACCATCAAGGAGCATTGCAATCTGGGAACCGGAACCTGTTCCATTTACAAACTGACGTTGTACGTCTGTATGTGTAAGAGAGGATGAGAATGAATCCGGATGATAGTAGCTACTGTCAGATACACACATCTTTGCAAATTCAAGGGCATTGTATTTTCCTTCTTGATGATGTAACTTCCATCCGGTATTACCTGTGATCTCCGTTGCAGGCATTGCTGTTACCTGTCCGCCATTCACTTCTACTAAACTGTTTGCTGTTCCACTCACAGACCAGTTCAGTGCAAATTCATCTTTGCCTTCTGCGTCTGCCCATAATGCATTCATGAATTCTACCAAATATGTCAGATAGTTACCGCACCATGCCATCGGTATGTAGGAACCGCTTGTTTTAATACGAATCATCAATGCTTCAAAATCTTTGTAGGTTGCCGGAAGACCATCATCTGATGTTCCTTCTACTCCGTCCGGTCCTGCACTCTTGACATCTTGTGGACCTGTAACAAAAAGGGAACTTAAGTCTACTGTATCAAGGTCTACATCATCCGCACATTTACCTGCTGCAAAATACCAGTTGTTCTGCTCAAATAAGTCTTTGTTATAATTGATTCCGAATACACCTTCATAATATGGAAGTGCATAATATTTTGGAGCATCTTCTGTTCCAAGGTTATAGTATGCTTTGCTCTTTGCATCCAATTTTTCCGCGATCGTAACAGATTCTCCATCTACCTTAGAAGTTACTACATCTGTAATATCTGCAATCTTTAAGTCACCTTCATCTGCAAATGAATAATAATCTGCATTCTCTACAAAAAATACGCTGTCACGTTTACTTTTGATTGTATTAATTAAGTCTCCACCATTCAGTCCTGCTTTGTCTAAATCCAATACAATCTGTACACCTGTCTTGCCTTCTTCAAAAGACTTATCTGCATACTTTTCTTCAAAAAGCGCTTTTGCCTGTTGAATCCATTCTTTTCCAAGACCTGCGTAGTAATATCCCACATAGAGCTGTGTCTTCTTACTATCTACTTCTTCCTCGTTTCCTCCTCTTGCTCCACATCCTGTTAATCCTCCTAACACTGTGGTTGCTACTAATGTTGCTGCTAAAAGCACTGTCACAATTCTTCTTTTCATATTGCTTCCTCCTTGTTAAATCCTTGTTTTAAAAATCCATTCACCTGAAGATATTCTGAAGCGATGCTTTCCATCCTCCTGCACTTCATATATCTCTCCGGTTTCCTGATTTTGAATACTGCTATATTGTGAAGGGAAACAAACCTCTCCGACCAACCCTTTCGGTATCCTAACCTTTAGAATCAATCCGTCTTCCTTGTTTTCCCATTCCACACTTATCTTTCCATATGGAACTATCTTATCTGCCTTAGCCCAAGTGAGACAATCTGTAAAATATGGACGAATTCCCACTTTTTTCCTATGGAGTTCTGTCAGGTCCAAACC
Source organism: Faecalimonas sp. (assembly GCA_045545895.1). Lineage (GTDB taxonomy): Bacteria > Bacillota > Clostridia > Lachnospirales > Lachnospiraceae > Faecalimonas. Next base: position 9,647 of record JAZQBW010000060.1, on the reverse strand, counting down.
TGCCACTCTCTCGTATAACCAAGCGCACACGCTTCCATACATTGGATGGCAATGAGATAAATCACCGCCGCCCTTGACTAACTTACTGTTATTATCTCCGATATAGTAATCCGGCCATTTCTTACTCCAGTGTTCTGAAAATGTAGTGTCATTTTCCATTAAACTGTAGTATGACGGATAAGTTTTAGCTGTCATAATTCGGTAAGCTATTTCTTCGTATCCATGTTCTGTCAGATATTCTATTAGGATTGGCGTCAGCACAATTCCTGTATCTAGATGGTAAGCTGTACCTTCACGGTAATGATGTTCCACTTTCTTCTGTAGCAGAGTTTGGTATTCATCCGGCACAATTCCGAGAGCCAAAGCCAAGACATCCTCGCCTTGCACTCCATTGCCATAAGAAACTGTTTCTTTCTGGAAGAAGATACGATTCACTCCGTCCTCAATATAACGTCGCAGTGTCTTTAGTTCCGGAACTTTCTCCCTATCAAATTCTTCTGCCAGGAAAATAGCACTATCCACTGCCATCAAATAACACATGGTGTTGATATAGTACACATCGGAACTGACCGCCTCCGGTGCCAGCCAGTCTCCTAGCATCCAGCTATGGCTATTGAAACGAATGATGTAATCCTTGTCTCGCTTGGATTCGTAATAAGACAGCCATTTTAATATTGCCTCATATCCTCGTTTTGCCAGCTTCTTATCACCGGTAAATTGATACAACTGCTTTGTCACAAAGCAAATGGCATTGCCCCATGCATATCCGCCGCCACCACCAAGATTTGGTGCGCTGTTTGGAATCAGTCCTTCCGGCGTCTGTGCATCCAGTAAATCCTCAAACCATTTATAGTAAAATGCCGTCGTATCTAAGTTGTAGTAAGATGCTTTCATGGTAAGGTGTCCATCTCCTGTATATGGACGTTTTTCCCGGTGCGGACAATCCATCACCATTCCACTATGCATATTGCAAAACAGTGTCTGCAAAAACATCTCATTGAGACGATTGAAACTTTCCTCGCTACATTCGAAATGACCATTTTGCTTTGCATCTGTACAGATGAAGAGGGATTCTAGATTCTTAATCTGGGGACTTCCCGTCTTTTCAATCACCACATATCGATAACAGTACCAGTGAAACAATGGAGTGATTTCATTCACACCCTGCCTCAGTATGTATCGATTCTCTTGGTATGCATCACGCATCTGTCCGGTGTAAATATTTTTGTCATGCCATGCGCTAGTCTCATAATTAGGTTGCCCCGTCTCGTCCAGTATCTCAGCATAACGGATGATAAGTTCATCTCCCTCTTGTGCATCTACCGTGAGTCTTAATCCACCCGTATGATTTACACCGAAATCATAAAGGGTTCCATGTTCTAGTTCTTGTTCCGAAACAGGTGTGAAAACTTTCTTTACTTTGTCATCTTCACATAGTGGTGAGACTAACTTTCCTTCCGGTGCAGCTGTCAAAACACTCTTTTGATATTCTTTCGGCTCTTCTGTGAAATCGATAAAATCTCCTTCATATAATGTAGAGCGGCAGTTGGCAAGTCGTACCAGAGTATCGGTTCCACTCTTAAGAATCCTCTTTCGTCCGTCTTCCGTGATATGTAATTCATATATCAATTTTGGTGTGCCGAAAGAAAAATTCGGTTCTTCCATAATGCGGTCTGTATTGCAATAATATCCGTTTGCCACATCCACAGACAGTTCATGATTCCCTGCTTGCAATTCCTTTGTTACATCATAGGTGTAATAAGTAACGCGATGCCCGGAGGATTCATATAATGCCGTATTCTCCGGATGATGTCTGGTCTCATAATCCGTTACCAGTGGTTTATAATAGGTATCATCTAATGGGGCATCATCTAGTCTTGCCTTAAAATAACCTAACCCACAAATATATAGGCGGGCGTGAGTTACTTCCCCTTTTACCGAAAACTTCTTTTGGAACTGGAGTACTCTTCCACTGTTTTGTGGGCCACCTATCCACTCTGCGCTCCAGCCGCTAAGCCCCGTTTCAAATGTGGCAATGTCAGATACGCAGCTTCTCGAATTGGTCTGTGCTGTCACCTGCCAATAGTATCTGGTCTTGTCTTTGAAAAATGCCTTGTCTGGATTCACTACATATGCAGCATCTATCTCTCCATAAAATGTTCCGATATTATACCTTTGCTGTTTCATCTGTTCTATTGATGTCGCAATATTTACCTCGTAAGAAAGAAGCTCTTCCTTTCCATTTGTCTCGAAGCTAAGTCGCAGGTTTTCAGCGCTAACACCAATGGGGTCTGTCTTTCCGCAACATTTCAATATAAATTCCAAGTTTTCACCACCTTCCAAACAACGTTTTTCTTTCATGAGCATACTTTCTCTCACTTTACTTCAAGCATAAACTTTTTCCCTAAAGGATTCTATAATTATATTTTTCTATACTTGCTCTCTATTGACCTGTTGTGGTATGATGTACCCAAACACTGGAGGAGGTCCTTTTATGAGTACAAAAGAAATCGTCATGTTAAATGACTGGATGACCAGTCCAGAAATGCCATTTCATTCGAAAATTACCGAAAACGGAGATGATAACATCTATCACTCTCATGATTTTTATGAGATATTTTACATACTAGAGGGGTCTATTATCCACGACATTGGGGGAGAAATGCGTACACTTCACCCTGGAGATATTGGTTTTACCAATCTAAAAGATGTGCATTCTTTTTTCCGCCATCCAAGTAACACCTGTAAACACCGTGACATTATTATTCGGGCGGATTTTTTTGAAAGTGTATGTGATTTTATTGGTGCGGATTTCAAAAAAGCGTATATGAATAATGAACTGCCAAAGATTGTGTCACTCCCTTTTGACCGGATTGAGCGATACGAGAAACGAATTATCAATGTAATATTGACCTCAGATATGAGTTCTAATTTTAGTACTGCTGCCATCAAGGCACTGTTAGTTTCTTTATTAAATTGCTTGATTGAGGAAGAAACACAAAAGGACACCGACTACTATCCAATGTGGTTCCGAGAACTATTGGGAAGATTCCACATGAATGATTTTCTAAAGTCCGGGTTGGATGAGATATTAGAGCCTTATCATTTTAGTAAGGCCTATATCTGCCGAACCTTTCAGAAATACATGAGCTGCACTATGACAGACTATTTGAATGATATTCGCCTGCAGCATGCAGCCTTTCAACTGCAATACACCGACGAGACTGTCATTTCCATCTGCAACAGTATCGGTTTCTCCTCGGTATCTTATTTTAATACTGTATTCAAGCGAAAATATGGTGTGGCGCCTAACACCTTTCGTAAGACCCAAAAAGGGGCTGGAAATTAACTTTTCCATTGAAAAATGACAATTCCGACCAGAGCTGTGGCAAGGCCGATTGCTTTTTTCCATTCAAACGGCTGTTTATCCATGCCAAAAAGGCCAAACAATTCAATTAGATACGACATTGTAATCTGAGCAACAATGATAAATAAGGTTGCCTTCGCAGGTCCCAGATTATCAATGCTCTTGATTACAGTCCATGTAATAATAGCGCCAATTACACCACCCAGAAGCACATATTTAGGCTCCACTTTTCCTATGGATGTGATGCTATCCCTTCCTGCTACAAGCCATGCAGCAATGCATACCAAAAGTGCCGTAAATTGTACCCAACCGTTTGACACCCACATTCCTGTTGTCTTGGTCACCTGTGTATTAAAAACTCCTTGCACTGCCATACATGCTCCGGATAGAATGGCAATTAAAAACCCAATCATTAGACTACCTCCTAAAATTTTCCTATTTTTGAAAGTATATCCAATTGATTGGGTTTTATTCTGGCTTTCTGACAAAAAGATTGGGGTGCAGACGGAGAAAGGCAAGGAACCCAGAAAACTGCGCTTCTATGCCTTCTTTTTTTTCAGGGCTTTCAGTGGCAGAATTTCTAAATATTCTTTTCGCAAAACTCTATTACATTCACAAAAAGTAAACTCACAGCCAAAAGCAGGAAACCTAATTCATGCAGACAAGAACATCGAGAGATTCATAAAAAGACTTACAACTGCGCTACAGAAAATGTGGTTAGCAGGTTGTACTGTTTGAACGAAGTGAGTTTACAACCTGCTAACCTTATAGTATCTCTGTGAGCAGTTGTTTAGTCTTTTTAGAATCTTTCGCACTGTGATTGGATGTATGAATTAGGCTTCCTGCTTCTGACTGCTCAGACATACTTTTTGTGCATGGTGTTATTGCGAAAAAGAATATTAAGAAAAACGTAGCCACTTGCAAACTAAAAAAAGAAGGCATAGAAGCGCAGTTTTCTGCGTTCCTTGCCTTTCTCCGTCTGCACCCCAATCTTTTTGTCAGAGAGCCTTTATTCTTCTATATAAGCAGTTATTTCAATTCTAAGAATACCTGCTGTAATTTTTCAACCATTTCATCCACATGGCTTTCTTCTATGGTAAGTGGCGGTACAAGTCGTAATACATTACCACTGGCCGAAATCACAATCAAACCATGCTCCATTGCCTTTTGGACAACTTCTCCAACCGGCTTATTTAACACCAGTCCTTGCATCAGTCCTTTTCCACGCCTTGCTTCCACAAGTTCACTATCTTCCACCAGCTCGTCCAGCTTTTCCTCTAAATAAGAGCTCACCTTTCGTACATGGTCTATCATCTGTTCTTCCTTGAAAATATCAAGAACTGTTTTCACTGCCGCACATACAAATGGATTGCCGCCATAGGTGGTTCCATGATCTCCCGGCACTAATGACTCCTTGGCAACTTCTTCTGTCATGGCAAATGCTCCAACAGGCACGCCTCCTCCGATGGCTTTTGCCATGGCCATGATGTCCGGCTTTACGCCGTATCCCTGCCATGCAAACATAGAGCCGCATCTTCCCATGCCACATTGAATTTCATCAAAGATGAGGAGAATATCATTTTCATCACAAAGCTGACGTACACCCCTTAAAAAGGTCTCGTCCGCCGGATAGATACCGCCTTCTCCCTGTACCGGTTCTAATATAATGGCACAGGTCTTGTCTGTTACAAGAGCTTTCACGCTCTCCAAATCATTGTAGTCAGCAAACTTTACACCACCAATCAATGGTTCAAAAGGTGTCCGATAGTGCTCATTTCCGGTGACAGAAACTGCTCCCATACTTCTTCCATGAAAGGAATGATTCATGGCAATAAATTCGTATTTTCCACTTCCCTTAGTGTAGGCGTACTTTCTGGCAGCCTTTAGGGCCCCTTCAATGGCCTCGGTACCGCTGTTTGTAAAAAATACCCGGTCCATCTGGGCTGCTTCTTTTAATGCTTCTGCCGCCTCTGCTGTAGGTTTGCTATAAAACAGATTGGAAGTATGCATCAAATGATCAATCTGGTTCTTTAGAGCCTCTTTGTATTTTGGATGACCATATCCCAAAGAACAGACTGCAATCCCTGCCGCAAAATCCAAATACTGTTTTCCATTTATGTCGTATAGATAGACTCCTTCCCCTCTTTCCAGTACAATCTGATAGCGATTATAGGTGTGAAGGAGCGCTGCATCCGCTGTTTCAATATAATTCTTACTCATGGTGTTCCCCACTTCCATCGTCTTTTAAGATTGCTGTTCCAATACCTTTATCAGTAAAAATCTCCAACAATAGGCAGTGTGGTATACGCCCATCTAAAATATGGACCTTGGACACACCGTCTTCCACTGCATCTATACAATTATGTAGTTTCGGAAGCATACCACCGCCAATGTAGCCCTCTTCCATAAGCTTTTCAGCCTCAGATACAAAGATTCTGGACATGAGCGTGCTTGGATCTTTCGGGTCTTTATACACACCTTCAATATCGGTTAAAAATGCAAGTTTTTCAGCTTTCATAGCTCTCGCAATTGCACAAGCTGCATCATCTGCATTGATGTTATAGGTTTGATAATCTTTATCCATTCCAATTGGACATACGATAGGTAAAAAATCCTTTTCTAATAAGTCGTAAAGGATATCCCCATTTACATCTGTGATTTCCCCTACAAAACCAATGTCTTCTCCATCAGAATACTTCTTTTCTACTTTTAAGAGCCCACCGTCTTTTCCGCTAATACCAATGGCACGTACACCCAGAGATTCCACTAATTGTACAAGGCTTTTATTTACTTTTCCAAGCACCATCTCTGCCACATCCATGGTTTCCTCATCGGTGACACGAAGTCCGTTAATAAACTTCGGCTCCATGCCAAGTCTGGTCACCATACTGCTGATTTCTTTTCCGCCGCCATGAACGATGATTGGCTTAAATCCTACCAATTTCAAAAGTGTTACGTCCTCAATGACACGTTTTTTCAGTTCTTCATCTACCATGGCACTGCCGCCGTATTTGACCACAATAATCTTTCGATTGAATCTTTGAATATACGGAAGAGCCTCGATGAGCACTTCTGCTTTACTTAAATATTTATCCATATTCGAATTCATGTAATACCCTCACCCACTAACTTCTGTAATCTGCATTAATTTCAATATATCCGTGGGTCAAATCACAACCCCACGCAGTTGCCTTGGCATCGCCCATCTTCACATCTGCTGTGGCGATTACCACTGGCTGAGATAAGATTTCTGTAGCCTTTTCTTCGCTAAAATCAAGGGCAACTCCATTTTCTGCGATTTGAATCTTTCCGGCTGCGCTTTCAAAGAATAAGTCAACCTTTTCCGGATCAAACAGTGCTCCTGAATACCCCATAGCACAAATGATTCGTCCCCAGTTTGCATCATGCCCTGCAATGGCTGTCTTTGTCAAGTTGGAGCACGCAATGGCTTTACTCAATAATACTGCCTGCTCTTTTGTCTGGGCACCCACAATATTTACTTCAAATAATGCAGTTGCGCCTTCCCCATCACCTGCAATCTGCTTTGCAAGATATTCGTTGATTTCATGCAAAGCCTTGGCAAATGTGTTGTAGTCTTCTGTTCCTTCCAAGATCTCCTCATTTCCAGCCATACCATTTGCCAAAACAAGAACCGTATCGTTGGTAGAGGTATCACCGTCTACTGAAATCATATTGTATGTATCATTCACATCATCGCTGAGTGCTTTTTGAAGAGCCGATTTGGAAATAGCTGCATCTGTGGTAATAAAGCTTAGCATAGTGCACATATTTGGATGAATCATACCAGAACCTTTTGCCATACCACCAATAGTGACTGTCTTTCCACCGATTTCAATTTCCAAAGCAATCTCTTTTTCGCAAGTGTCTGTTGTCATAATCGCCTTCGCTGCTGCATTCCCGGCTTCCAAAGAATCCGATTTGGCTGCCGCCAGTATTTCCACACCTGCTTGAATCTTATCAATTGGAAGTTGTTTTCCTATGACACCTGTAGAACCAAGAAGCACTGCCTCTGCCGGAATTCCAAACACCTCACTGGCTTTATCAGCAGTATCTTGACAGTATCCATATCCTTCTGCACCGGTACATGCATTGGCAATTCCTGAATTCACAATCACTACTTGTGCATACTCACTTTCTTTTACAATCTTTTGATCCCATTTTACAGGAGCCGCCTTTGCCACATTTGTAGTAAATGTACCTGCCGCCTTACATGGTACCTGACTATATACGATAGCCATATCTGTACGTCCATTTTTCCGTATGCCTGACGAAATCCCTGCTGCCTCATATCCTTTTGCTGCTGTTACGCCGCCTTCTATTTTCTTCATAATAAAATCCTCTCTTTCTCTCAAAATCCTATGGGAACATTGGAACCAATTCCAATCCTTCCGTCTCCGGGAACCCAAACATCAGGTTCATGTTCTGTACTGCCTGACCTGCTGCACCTTTTACTAGGTTATCGATGGCACCCATCATAATGATACGGTTGGTACGTGGGTCAATTTTAAAATTCACATCCACATAGTTGCTTCCTTCCACCCACTTAGTCTGTGGACACACATCTTTATCTAATACACGGACAAACTTTTCCTTATTATAATATTTTTCATAAGCAGCTCTGACTTCTTCGTATGTAACCCCTGCTTTCAGATTAGCATATGCTGTCACCAAGATTCCTCGATTCATCGGAACCAAATGCGGTGTAAAGTTTAGTACCACTTCTTCTCCCGATGCATATCCTAACTGCTCTTCAATCTCCGGCGTATGCCTATGGGAAGCAACTCCATATGCTTTCATATTTTCATTGACTTCACAGAATAGATTATCTACTTTGGCACCTCTCCCTGCTCCGGATGTTCCTGATTTGGCATCAATGATAATACTGCTCATATCAATGAGTCCTTCCTTTGCAAGTGGGTAAATGGTTAAAATAGAACAAGTTGTATAACAACCTGGATTTGCAACCAATCGAGCCTTCTTCACATCCTCTCGATTCACTTCACAAAGTCCATAGACTGCTTCTTCTATAAATTCCGGACTCTTGTGTTCTATGCCATACCACTTTTCATAGGTAGAAACATCTTTGATTCTAAAGTCTGCACTCAGGTCCACAATCTTTACTTTTGATAATACCTCTTCATTTACCAAAGAAGCACATAACCCTTGAGGCGTTGCCGTAAAGATCACATCTACTTCATTTGCCAAAGCTTCCATATTATCATCCATACAGACATCATCTACAATTTGAAACATATTCTGATATACTTGGTAATACTTCTTATCTATATAGCTTCGTGAACCATACCACTTGATTTCTACTTCTTTATGTGCCGCTAAAATTCGAACCAGTTCGTTGCCTGCATAACCGGTTGAACCGATGATTCCTACTTTAATCATATTTTTCCGTCCTTTGTTATTTTCTATATCGCATAATTATACACTTACATTGCATAATATTCAATACTAAACTTTCTTTTTTTATCCTTTCTGCATTTTACACAGTTTTTACTTTTCTTGCAACCTATTTATATTATTTTTTCATATATTTTTTTACAAGAAAACTTTTTTCATGTATTTTTATGCATTTTTTTGAAATTTTGTATTGATTTTATGCAAGAATAGGAGTATAGTATGCATATTGAAATTAGAAAACATATTTTAGGAGGATATATATGATGAAAGAAAAAGTAGTTTTAGCATACTCAGGAGGACTTGATACCACAGCAATCATTCCTTGGTTAAAAGAAAATTTCGATTACGAAGTCATCTGCTGCTGCATCGACTGCGGTCAGGGGGAAGAATTAGATGGTCTTGAAGAAAGAGCCAAACTTTCCGGTGCTTCTAAATTATACATAGAAAATATCATCGATGAATTCTGTGACGACTTTATTATGCCATGTGTACAGGCAAACGCAGTTTACGAACACAAATACTTACTAGGAACTTCAATGGCTCGTCCGGTAATCGCAAAAAGATTAGTGGAAATCGCCAGAAAAGAAGGTGCTACTGCTATCTGTCATGGTGCTACCGGAAAAGGAAATGATCAAATTCGTTTTGAGCTGGGTATCAAAGCCCTTGCTCCAGACTTAAAAATCATTGCTCCTTGGAGAATGACAGATGTTTGGACCATGCAGTCTCGTGAAGATGAAATCGAATACTGTAAGGCACACGGCATCAACTTACCATTTGATGCAAGCCACAGCTACAGCCGTGACCGTAACTTATGGCACATCAGCCATGAAGGTCTTGAGCTGGAAGA
>JAZQBW010000059.1:0-7080 GCA_045545895.1 Faecalimonas sp. | reverse complement strand
GCGAAATCCGGAAGTGTTCGAACTCCGGTGTCAAGTCTCTCTCTCTTGATACTGCTTGTCGCAGAACCTGTATTAATAAGCTGTGTAAGCACGTCTTCTAACTGTGCCCCCAAGTATACGGAAATAATTGCCGGAGGCGCCTCATTTGCTCCTAATCGGTGGTCATTGCCTACATCCGCCGCAGATTCACGAAGAAGTTCCGCATGTTTATCTACTGCTCTCAAAACGCATGTCAAAAGAAGTATAAACTGTATATTTTCATGAGGTGTCTTACCTGGATCCAACAAATTGATTCCGTCATCCGTTGTAAGCGACCAGTTGTTATGCTTACCAGAACCATTTACACCCGCAAACGGTTTTTCATGTAAAACACACTGCAGATTATGACGATAAGCCACCTGTTTCAGTGTCTCCATCACTAATTGGTTGTGGTCTACAGCAACATTACACTGTGCATAGATTGGGGCCAGCTCATGCTGTGCCGGAGCCGCTTCGTTATGCTGCGTCTTGGCAGATACACCTAATTTCCAGAGTTCCTCATTGACGTCCTTCATGAAGAGTGCAATACGCTCTCTAATTGCTCCAAAATAATGGTCATCTAATTCCTGCCCTTTTGGTGGCATTGCTCCAAAAAGTGTACGCCCTGTAAACACAAGGTCTTTTCTCTTCAAATATTTATCTCTGTCTACTAGGAAGTATTCCTGTTCAGCTCCAACGGATGGTGTTACTTTCTGCGATGTTGTATTGCCGAACAAACGAACAAAACGTATTGCCTGCTTATTTACTGCTTCCATAGAACGAAGAAGCGGTGTCTTCTGGTCTAACGCTTCCCCTGTATAAGAACAAAACGCCGTCGGTATGTAGAGTATCGCTCCATCACCTGTTGCATCCTTTTTCACAAATGCCGGTGATGTGCAATCCCACGCTGTATATCCTCTTGCTTCAAAAGTTGCGCGAAGACCTCCTGATGGGAATGAAGAAGCATCTGATTCACCTTTTATCAATGCTTTGCCCGAAAACTCTGACAGCACCTTTCCATCTGCCTGTGGCGCAGAAATAAATGCATCATGCTTCTCAGCCGTCGCACCAGTCAGTGGTTGGAACCAGTGAGAATAATGTGTGGCACCCTTTTCGATCGCCCACTCTTTCATTTCATTGGCAACTACATCGGCAATCGAACGTTGCAGCTCTTTGCCCTCTTGAATCGTGCGTTGTAATTCTTTATATACTTCCTTCGGTAAACGCTCTTGCATAACAGAATCGTTAAACACATTTTCGCCAAAAATCTCTGCTACATCCATAAACTTTCTCATACTGTCATCCTTTCGTCAGTGAATATCTTCTTATAAAATACTCTAATTCCCAACAAATTGCAAGAAAAAGAAAGAAGGCGGAAGAAAATTTCCACCTTCTTGATAAACCTCATACTTAAGCTTTGTTGATAGAACCGAATAATTCCATCTTCTCTTTTACAGTTGCTTTGATTGCTTCGCATCCTGGAGCTAATAATTTACGTGGGTCATATCCTTTTCCTTGTAAATCTTTTCCAGCTTCTACGTACTCACGAGTTGCAGCAGCAAATGCTAACTGACATTCTGTGTTAACGTTAATTTTAGCAACACCTAAGTCGATTGCTTTTTTAATCATATCTTCCGGAATTCCTGAACCTCCGTGAAGAACTAATGGCATATCACCTGTCAACTGTTGGATTGCATCCAATGTTTCGAAGCTAAGTCCTGCCCAGTTTGCAGGATATTTTCCGTGGATGTTACCGATACCTGCTGCTAACATGTCAACGCCCAAATCAGCGATTGCTTTACACTCGTTAGGATCTGCACATTCACCTTTTCCTGTTACACCGTCTTCTTCTCCACCGATTGCTCCAACTTCTGCTTCCAAAGACATTCCTTTTTCTGCACAAATTTTAACTAATTCTCTTGTCTTAGCAACGTTTTCTTCGATTGGATAGTGTGAACCATCAAACATAATTGAAGAAAATCCTGCTTCAACACATTTCAAACATCCTTCGTAGCTACCGTGATCTAAGTGAATTGCTACAGGAACTGTGATGTTAAGTTCTTCTAACATTCCGTTAACCATACCTACAATTGTCTTGTAGCCTGCCATGTATTTTCCAGCACCTTCAGAAACACCAAGGATAACCGGTGAATTACACTCCTGTGCTGTAAGTAAAATGTTCTTAGTCCATTCTAAGTTGTTGATATTGAATTGACCAACTGCATAGTGACCTGCTTTTGCTTTTTGAAGCATTTCTTTTGCTGATACTAACATAATAAAACCCTCCATTTATGTAATGTTATTGTAAAAATAAAGGACGGAAAGTTACCTTCCGTCCCCCTAATGACCCGTAGGGGAATCGAACCCCTGATTCCAGCGTGAGAGGCTAGCGTCTTGACCGCTTGACCAACGGGCCTTTCTCGTACTTGTACATTGTAAAACATTTTTCCACAATATACAAGTACTTTTTTCATTTTTCTTCTTAGTTATTTGAGCAGTGTAATATATGCCATTACGAGAAGCACAAGGATTACCGGTGGTAAAATGTATGTCAGATAGAATTTATACACCTTGCTTGCCGGAAACTTAATTCCTTCTCCTGCATTTGCTTCTTCTAGGAAGTTCTTCCATCCCCATCCATATCTGCTTGTACAGAAAAGAAGATAAAGAAGAGCACCTATCGGCAATAAGTTATTACTTACAATAAAGTCTTCCCAGCCTTGTATGTCCATGCCAAGCGGACGGAAAGATGCCCAATCTGTCATTCCAAGGACACATGGTAAACTGAGCACAATTAAGAGGACTCCATTTACCCATGTTGATTTCTTGAGTGACCATCCCCAAAGGTCTCTTGCGCATGCGATAATGTTCTGGAACACTGCAACTACCGTAGAGAATGCAGCAAATGTCATAAACAAGAAGAACAAGGTTCCCCAAATGCGTCCGCCTGCCATCTCTCTAAAGATATTCGGCAGTGTTACAAACACAAGTCCCGGTCCTTCTCCAGGATTCACTCCAAATGCGAAACATGCAGGGAAAATGATAAGTCCTGCCATAAGTGCAACTGACGTATCAAGTGCCATAACGCTGATTGCTTCCCCTGTAAGAGAGCGCTCTTTTCCAATATAACTACCAAATATTGACAGTGATCCAATACCAATACTAAGTGTAAAGAAGGATTGTCCCATCGCTGCATAGAGCACTTCAGCAAGTCCTGCTTCTTTTATCTTAGAAAAATCCGGTTTTAAATAGAAACTAAGTCCCTCCATTGCATTCGGCAATGACAAGGCACGTACAATAAGCACAACCATAAGTCCAAACAGACAAAGCATCATTGGCTTAGTAATCTTTTCCACACCTTTTTCCAACCCTGCAGAACACACAAGAAGTCCAAGTACGGAAATAATAACCATCCAAAGAATCATCTCATTGCGGTTTGATGTTAAGTCTGTAAATATCTGCGCAATCTGATCACTGTCTGCGCCTACAAATTTACCAGTCAGCATCTTGTAAAAATATGCTATCATCCAGCCACCAACTGTTGTATAGAACATCATAAGCAGATAGTTTCCTGCAAATGCAAAATACTTGTGAATATGCCACTTGGTTCCCTTCGGTTCTAGCACATCGTAAGATTTTGTAATACTTTTCTGGCTTGCGCGTCCCATTGCAAATTCCATTACTACAACAGGAAGTCCCATTGCAAGTAAAAAGAATAAGTAAATCAGTACAAATACGCCTCCGCCGTACTTTCCGGTTATGTATGGAAATCTCCACACATTACCAAGTCCGATTGCACATCCTGCTGAAATCAGGATGAAACCCAATCTCGATGAAAATTTTTCTCTGTTTTCCATTGTTCTACTCCTCTTCTTCGCGCTCAATCATAATCTCAAGCGCCTGTTTCTTATTGATAATATGAACCTCTTCATGCTGTCCTCCGAATTCTCCGTCCAGCGTCCAAGGTATCTCCTCTTTAGATTCCAGTCTAATCTCCTTCGCCTTAAATGTATACATGTGTTTCGTATCGAAGTTCTCTATCAGCAATGCTGTAATAATCTCCTGTAAGCCAATAAGACTCTTTGGTTTCTTAATCAACATTACCTCGAATTCCCCATCGTCAAACTTCACATCTTTCCCCATGATACTGCGAAATCCTGCAACTGATTTGGAATTGGTAATCATACCAATCATGAACTCGTCTTCAATTTCTCTTCCATCTGCCTCTATCTTAATATGATACGAAGGAATATTAGACAAACGTTTGGCTCCCTCTAACACGTATGCTGCATGACCCAACGCATTTTTCAGCTTCTGGTCAGTCTGGTATGGCACATCCGTAAATAATCCGAAGGCCGCAACATAAACAAACACATCCTTATTAAATCTACCTACGTCGCATGCAAATGGTTTTCCATGCACTGCGGTATCGGCTGCCTCCATAATGTCTCGCGATATATGAAGACTATTTGCAAAGTCATTCGTGGTTCCTGTTGGAATATATCCAATCGGTATGCGGTCCTCCTTATCACGTTTCATCATTCCTGTTACAACCTCATCCAAGGTTCCATCTCCACCGCTGCAAACTACCATGTCGTAGCCTTTTTCCATGTGAACCACTTTACGATAAGCATCCTTATAGCTCTGAGTCGGATAAACAACAACTTCATAGCCGGCCTTAATCATAATATCAAGAACATCGGATAGCTTTGCCTTGAGTAAGCCTTTTCCTGCGTTTGGATTGTAAATAAATAACATCCTTTTCATGATACTACCTCCTTCTCCAATCGTAAGGTAACAAAAAGAGCATATCGCACATATGCTCTTTGACGTCATCAATTCTTATTGTGCTTTTAAGTATAATTCAATCTCGTCCGCTGCAGCCACTTCGTCTGCTCCCTCTGTCACAACAACAACTTCATCCCCATTGCTTACGTTCAGGGTCATCATACCCATGATACTTTTCGCGTTGATGCTCTTGGTTCCAACTTCAATATGTACTTTACTTGAAAATTGACTTGCCTTTTGCACCAGCATTGCTATGGGGCGCGCTTCTAAACCTTCCTCACGCTGAACCGTCACTGTCTTTTTTACCATGTTTGTTCCTCCTTGTTTTCTCGCAGTTCCTCTGCAATCTCACTTAATTTCCTTAATCTATGATTAATTCCTGATTTCCCAATCTCTGAGGTACTAAGTTCTGCCAACTCTTTCAGCGACGCTTCCGGATGCGCAAGACGTAACCTCGCAACTTCCTGCAAAGTGTCCGGCAGTTTACTTACTCCTATTGTCTTTTGAATAAATGCAATGTCCTCCGCCTGTTTCGCTGCTGCTGATACGGTCTTATGAATATTAGCCGTCTCGCAGTTGACTTTACGATTGACTGTATTACGCATTTCTTTCAAAATACGCACATTTTCCATCTTCATCAAAGATATCGGCGCTTCTATAACATTGAGCAAATCCACAATCTGAGACCCTTCTTTCAGATAGACCACATACGAATTCTTTCGAAGAATTACTTTTGAATCCAGTCGAAAACCGTTAATCAACATTTTAATTTGATTTGCTCGCTTTCGATTCGCGCACACAATCTCAATATGATAAGATTTCTCCGGATTACTGATAGAACCTGCTGCTAAAAATGCACCTCTTAAATATGCACGCTTACAGCAAGGTCTTCTGATAATCGAAAATTCCTCCGAAATCTCACCATCACCATCCATCAACTTTGTCTCCCGAAGCACTCGCATCGCATCCTCGTGACCCTTGATAATCACTGTATACGTTGTATGTCCTTTGCTTTTATTAGCAGAGACTAAAGTTTCCGTATCTATATTAAATGTTTTTCTGAGTAATGTAAAGTATTTTCTCGCCACAGATACATTTTCTGTACGCACTTTTATCGAATAGCGCTCCCTGCTGTCGATGGAAACCTTTCCACACATCCCAATAATAGCTGCAATCTCAGCAATGCGACAGTGTTCTTTCTCCGCCAGATTCTTAGAGAGTTCTTCCTTTACTTCTCCGGAAAATGTCAGTTCCTGTTTCATCTTTTAAAATTCTCCTAAACGTTTCACTTCCGGTTCCAGTGTTACGCCAAATTCCTGATATACTTTTTCAGAAACTTGTCTCATGAGTTCCACGATGTCTGCTGCCGTTGCATCACCCTTGTTAATGACAAAACCACAGTGTTTTTCTGAGACCTGAGCACCGCCCACCTGAAATCCGCGAAGGCCGGCATCCTGTATCAGTTTTCCGGCAAAATAGCCCTCTGGTCTTTTAAAAGTGCTGCCCGCACTCGCATATTCCAAAGGTTGCTTCGTCACACGCTGTATCTTCAGTTCATCCATCTTGGCACGAATCTCCGCCTTTTTGCCTCGCTGTAAGTGATACACAGCTTCTAATACAATATAATTTTTCTTAACTACGATACTTGTGCGATATCCCAGTTCCAATTCCTCATTTTTTAATGTCAAAATCCTTCCATCCTCAGTAAGTACCGTTGCACTCGCAAGAATGTCCTTCATCTCGCCGCCATAAGCGCCGGCATTCATAACAACTGCTCCGCCTACCGCTCCCGGTATACCCGCTGCAAACTCGAATCCGGCAAGTTCTGCCTCCAGTGCCACACTTCCTACTTTCGAAAGCAATGCTCCTGCTTGTGCACGGATACACTCGCCTTCTACGGTAATTTCGTTCATCTCTTTGTATATTTGGATAATAACACCACGATAGCCTTTATCACCGACTAAGAGATTGCTTCCATTGCCCAATATATAATAAGGAAGATTTTCATTTTTACAGAGTGCTACCACCTGCTGCACTTCCCGGATAGTGCGCGGCATCACAAAATAATCTGCGTTGCCTCCTACACGAAATGTCGTGTGTTTCTTCATCGGTTCATCGATAAGCACGCGCTCTTTATCTATTATTTGAATCAATTGATTATAAATATTCAGATTCATTCAACATTCTCCATTTTTTATTTGCTTTAACCAAAAATGTTCTACATCACATCATACAACAAACTTTGACGAAATTCAACGGGCACTTGCATTTTTT